>JAFWAT010000045.1 GCA_017507525.1 Clostridia bacterium
GCAGCGCTGGGCATGACCCGAGCTTCTGACTTAATTGGCGAAAACCGCCGTGCTGTTGCTGTGATTGGTGACGGTGCGTTAACCGGCGGCATGGCGTTTGAGGCCTTAAACGATGCAGGAACCTATGGCAAGAATTTTATTGTTATTTTAAATGACAATGAAATGTCTATTGCCAAAAATGTAGGCGGGTTGTCCCGCTACTTAACAAAGCTCAGAACAAAGCCTGCGTATTCAAAGCTGAAATCCGGCTTATCAAAAGGATTCAACCGCATTCCTTATATCGGTAAGCCTGTTTTGAGCGGGCTAAAAAAGATTAAAGATGCATTTCGCCATATGCTGACCCAGAGCACGGTGTTTGAGGATTTAGGATTTACATATTTAGGTCCGATTGATGGTCATGACTTGCCCTTTTTATGCCATATTTTAGAGCAGGCACAAGCCATTTGCGGTCCAGTTTTGATTCATGTGAAAACTAAAAAAGGCAAAGGTTATAAATTTGCCGAGGATAAGCCAACAGCGTTTCACGGCATTGGTGCCTTTGAGGTGGAAACCGGTGAAGCTGGCCAAGGCGGCGAAAATTACTCAAAGGTTTTCGGAAAATGCCTGACAGACCTTGCCATGCAGGATAATCGCATTTGTGCAGTTGTGGCTGCCATGCCGGACGGAACCGGTCTCGGCGGTTTTTCAAAAGAATTTCCTGACCGTTTTTTTGATGTTGGTATTGCAGAACAGCATGCAGTAACCTTTGCGGCTGGTCTATCTAAAAGAGGCTTAAAGCCTGTTGTTGCCTTGTATTCTTCTTTTCTGCAGCGTGCCTATGACCAGATTCTCCATGACGTATGTCTGCAGAATCTTCCAGTGGTTTTTTGCATTGACCGGGCAGGACTTGTGGGGGAAGACGGTGAGACACATCAGGGCATTTATGATTTGGCGTTTTTATCTCACATGCCGAACATGACAGTGCTGGCACCGGCAAACTTTATTGAATTTTCAGAAATGCTGCATTTTGCAACTCTGGAGCATAACGGTCCCGTTGCAATTCGTTATCCCCGTGGCAACGTGCACTATGATTATAACGGCACTTGTTTTGCTTTAGGTCAGCCGGATGTAGTTACATCAGGGCAGGATGTTTGTCTGCTTTCGGCAGGACATATGCTGAAAACGGCAATGCAGATTCAGGCGCTGCTTGAAAAGCAGAATATTTCTGCTACCGTTGTTAACCTGCGAACGCTATCGCCTTTACCAATGCAGTTTTTAAACCAAAGGGCAGAGCACCACAAGCTGTTGGTGACAATAGAGGATGGAGTCCTTCATGGCGGCGTTGGCCAAAGGATAAAATCTTCGCTTTCATCCGGCACGCCGGTGTTTGTTAAGGCACATCAAAACGGGATTGTTCCTCACGGCACGTTGAAGCAATTATACCAATTGTGCGGTCTTGATGCAGAAACTGTTGCCGGTGAGATTGCAGAGCGAATCAATAAGGAGATGTAACATGAAAAAACCGGAACTATTGGCACCTGCCGGCAGCCTTGACAGGCTCAAAACGGCAATTGCTTTCGGTGCAGATGCCGTTTATGCCGGCGGGGAAGCTTTTTCCATGCGAACGGCGGCAAAAAACTTCTCGGCAGATGATTTAAAAAGAGCAAGAGAGATAACTCTTGCGAACAATAAAAAGCTTTATATTGCGGTGAATATTATTCCACATAATGAGGATTTGAAGGTATTGCCGGACTATTTAACAGAACTGGCAGCGCTGGCTCCGGACGGGCTTATTATCTCTGATTTAGGTGTTTTGTCAATGGCAAAGCAATATGCGCCTAAGATTCCTGTTCACATCAGCACACAGGCAAACAATGTTAACAGCGAAACCTTTAACATGTGGCATCAGCTTGGGGCTTGCCGTGTGGTCTGTGCCAGAGAGCTTTCTTTTGCAGAAATTAAGGAAATTCGTCAGCAGATTCCTGAGGAGCTGGAAATTGAAGCTTTTGTACACGGCGCTATGTGTATTTCTTATTCCGGCCGTTGCCTGCTTTCAAATTACATGGCAGGGCGTGATTCGAACCAAGGGAATTGCGCGCACCCCTGCCGTTGGAACTATCATTTGGTAGAAGAACAGCGCCCCGGCGAATATCTGCCTGTTTATGAAAACGAGCGGGGCACCTTTATTTTTAACTCAAGAGATTTATGTATGATTGAGTATATACCGGAGATTGTGCAAAGCGGGATTAACAGTTTAAAGCTAGAGGGCAGGGTGAAGACGGAGTATTATGTAGCAACCGTTGTAAAAACCTATCGTGAGGCACTGGATCGTTACTTTGATAATCCCGAAACCTATCAAACAGATCCGGCATGGCTGGAGGAGCTTTCTAAGGTTTCAAACAGGCACTACACCACAGGCTTTTATCTGGGAAAGCCGGACGAAACAGCGCAGGTATATGAAACCAGTGCCTATGTCAGAACCTATGACGTGGTTGCCGTTGTTACCGGCTATGATGAACAGACGGGCGACCTGCTGTTAGAGCAGAGGAACCGCTTTTTTGCAGGAGATGAGCTTGAGGCCGTTGTTCCTTTTATGCCAAGCTTTTCCTTTAGGGCAGATGCTTTACAGGATGCAGACGGTAACCTGATTGACAGCGCCCCTCATGCGCAGCAAGGGCTAAGGTTGAACATAGGCAAAAAACTACCACCCCTTTCACTTATTAGAAAAAAACGTACCTGAGGAGGAAAATAAAATGGGTCTTTTTGGAAATTCTTATAGTAAACCTGGCAAAGGTATTAGTAAGGAAGAGGCTGCTAAGCGCAACTTTTTTGATATGGCAGGCAGGCATGTTTTTGATTTTATCAAGTTGAACTTACTGTTTTTTGCCTGCACTTTTGTATTGTTTGCGGCAGCGTTTCTGCTTGCTTATCCGTATTTTTATAATTCAGAGCTTTTTGGTCGGTTTCTTAATGCTTTGCTGACACAACCCAATATGGTAATTCCGCCGCTCCCCTTTCTTCCTTTTATGTTTATGGGGCCGTTTATTGCGGGGCTGACTTTTGTGCTCAGAAACTGGGCACGGCAGGAGCACGCTTTTTTGGTATCTGATTTCTTTGAGCATACAAAAAAGAACTGGAAGCAGGGGCTGGTTTTAAGTATTATTAATACAGTTTTCTTATATGCGATTTTGAATGCGGCGCTGTTTTATGTAAAAACCGGCATTTCTCTTATGGCTGTGTTAATTCTTTTTATTGTCACAATGGCGCTTTGGTTTATTACAAATTTTTATACATACACCATGATGGTAACCTTTAAAATGTCTGTTATGCAGATTATTAAAAATTCATTTTTACTTGTTTTGGCTAAACTGCCGCAAAATCTGTTTTTCTTCGTGATTATTATGGCGGTACATATTTTGTTGTTATACTATCTTTTCCCCTTATGGTTTCTTTTGATGGCTGTGATTTTAATTGCGCTCACAGGCTTTACCATGAATTACTATTCATGGCATATCATTGAAAAATATATGATGCCCAAAGACTCTGGGGAGCAGGAAAAAGCTGTATTTATGGATGTTAAATAGGAGAGATTATTTTGATTAAAGCTGTTATTTTTGATTTGGACGGAACAATTTTATATACCTTGTCTGATCTAGCGAATGCCATGAATAAAATGTTGTCAGAGTTCGGCTATCCCGAGCATTCTGATTTAAATATTCATCGCCTTGCAATCGGCACCGGTGCAAGGAACTATGTGAAAAAGTGTATGCCGGAGGCGGTAAGAGAAGATGAAGCGCAGGTTGATCGGTGCTTAGAGGCTTACCGCAGGATCTATGATGCGGCATCCAGCGTGGAAACAAAGCCCTATGACGGCATTTATGACGTTATGGCTTTTCTTTCTGAGAACAATATAGCGATTAATGTTTTATCTAATAAGCCCGATAGCCCGACAAAGGCATTGGTTGAAACTTGGTTTTCAGATTTTTCTCCCAAATGCGTTTTTGGCGAGCGGGCAGGGATTAAGAGAAAGCCTGACCCCGAAGCACCCCTTGAAATTGCAAGAACTTTAGGGGTTGAGCCTTCTGAGATTGCCTTTATTGGTGACAGCGATGTGGATATTAAAACCGGTGTAAATGCCGGCATGGTGCCCATCGGCGTTTTGTGGGGTTATCGGGACAAAGAAGTTTTAGAAGAAAGCGGTGCAGCCTATTTTGCAAAAACGCCGGAAGCACTGATAGAAATTTTAAAAGAGTTGGCGCAGTAGCCAACAAGATGTTGTAAACTCATGACCGCGTTGGTTTTGAATAAAATTTTGTGAAACGGAGCTTGATAGAATGAAGATTTCAAAAGAAGAAGTTTTACACGTTGCAAACCTGGCACGCCTAAAACTCTCTGACACAGAAGCAGAGGCTTTGGCAAAAGACATGGAGAGTATTATCGGTTTTGCCAATAAGTTAAACGAGTTAGACACTGACGGTGTTGTACCCACGGCGCATGCTATCCCCATGAGCAATGCTTTCAGGGAAGATGTTGTAAAGCCCTCGTATGACCGTGATGCGATGATTAAAAATGCGCCTTCTGCTGATGAAGGCGGGTATACAGTACCCAAGGTTGTTGAATAAGAAAACTAAAGGAGCTCGATTATGCATACATTTAAAGCGCACGAAATACGTGACAAAATAAAAAGCAAAGAACTTTCCTCTCAGGAAATTACAAAGGCGTTTTTAGACAGAATTGACGCTGTTGAAGACAAAGTAGAAAGCTATGTAACCGTCTTAGCTGACGAAGCTATGAAAGCGGCAAAGGCAGTTGATGAAAAAATAGCAGCAGGCGAAGAGGTTGGTGCACTTGCCGGTGTTCCCATGGCGCTTAAAGACAATCTTTGCACCAAAGATGTTTTAACCACCTGTTCGTCTAAAATGCTTTACAACTTCCGTCCGCCTTATGACGCTACAGTAGCACAAAAGCTGAAAAAAGCTGACACTGTGCTGCTCGGTAAAGTCAACATGGACGAGTTTGCCATGGGTTCTTCTACGGAAAACTCTTATTTTAAGAAAACCAAGAACCCCTATGATATAAGCAAGGTCCCCGGTGGTTCATCCGGTGGTTCTGCAGCCTGTGTTTCTGCAGATGAAGCAGCGTTTACTCTGGGTTCTGATACCGGCGGCTCCATTCGTCAACCGGCGGCGCTGTGCGGTTGTGTGGGTATGAAGCCTACCTACGGAACGGTTTCACGTTTTGGCTTGGTTGCCTTTGCATCTTCTCTTGACCAGATTGGACCGCTTACGAAAGATGTGCGTGACTGTGCTTTGGTTTATGACCAGATTGTTGGCTACGACCCTATGGATTCTACCAGTGTTAACCGGGAATATGCATCTTTTGAAGATGCACTGACAGGTGATGTTGCCGGTCTTAAAATCGGTGTTCCGGCAGAATATATGGGTGAAGGCATCAGCGCACCGGTGCAAAAGGCTGTTATGGCAGCTCTTGAGTCTTTTAAAGGCTTAGGTGCGGACTATAGTGAAATGCATCTGCCGCTGAACGAATATGCGCTTCCTGCTTATTATATGATTTCGTCTGCTGAGGCAAGCTCAAATCTTGCCCGTTTTGACGGCGTGAAATACGGCTTCCGCGCAGAAAAGTTTGACGATTTGGTTGATCTTTATGCCCAGACCAGAAGTGAAGGTTTCGGGGCAGAAGTGAAGCGCCGGATCATGATTGGTACCTACGCACTTTCTTCCGGTTATTATGATGCGTATTATAAAAAAGCCCAGCAGGTCAGAACCATGATCATGCAGGACTTTGACAAGGCATTTGAAACCTATGATGTGTTAGTGACGCCTGCTACCCCCACCACGGCCTTTGGTTTTGGTGAAAAGACGGATGACCCCTTGCAGATGTATATGGCAGATATTTGTACTGTTTCTGTAAATATTGCAGGTCTTCCGGCAGTTGTTCTGCCCTGTGGCTACGATGAAAACGGATTGCCGATTGGTTTGCAGATTATCGGTAAGCCTTTTGGTGAGGCGGCAATTTTAAATGCGGCGTATGCTTTGGAAAAAACCATTTCTAAAGTAAAACCGGCACTGTAAGATAGGAGGACAGACAATGAAATACGAAACAGTCATTGGTCTTGAGGTTCATGCTGAGCTGAAGACCAAAACGAAAATATATTGCGGATGCAAAAATGAGTTCGGTGGCGAACCCAACACCCATACCTGTCCCATTTGTACGGGTATGCCGGGAACCTTGCCGGTGCTCAATAAAACGGTTGTTGACTATGCTATTAAGGCAGGTCTTGCCATGAACTGTAGTATTACAAAATATGGAAAACAGGACAGAAAGAACTATTTTTATCCAGACCTTCCCAAGGCATATCAAATTTCTCAGTTTGACTTGCCTCTTTGCCGGAACGGTTATATTGATATTTTAGTTGATGGAGAGACCCGGCGTATTGGCATTACCCGTATTCATATTGAAGAAGACGCCGGTAAGCTGGTGCACAATGATTATGACGGCACTTCCATGGCAGACTACAACCGTTGCGGTGAGCCACTGATTGAAATTGTATCCGAGCCGGACTTGCGCTCTCCCGAAGAAGCAAGAATCTTTTTAGAGACGTTAAAATCTATTTTGGAATATACTGAGGTTTCTGACTGTAAGATGCAGGAAGGCTCTCTGCGTTGCGACGTTAACGTGTCTCTGCGCCCTGAAGGTCAGAAGGAATTTGGCACACGTTGTGAAATGAAAAACATTAACTCCTTCCGTGCTGCTGTTCGCTCTATGGAATTCGAACAAAAACGTCAGGAAGAAGTGCTCTCCGGTGACGGTGTTATCAATCAGGAAACTCGCCGTTGGGATGATGTTAAAGGTGTCAGCACAGTTATGAGAACCAAAGAAGATGCTCAGGATTACCGCTATTTCCCGGAACCGGATTTATTACCGATCATTGTGTCGGATGAATGGATTGAAGAAATCAGGGGGACCATTCCAGAGCTGCCGGAACAAAGAAAAGCACGATATATTGATGCTTTTGGTCTGCCTGAATATGATGCGTTTCTTTTAACATCTTCTAAGAAAACGGCAGATTATTTTGATGAAACCGTAAGCCTAGGTGCGGCGCCCAAAACCGTGAGTAACTGGCTGATGGGCGATATTGCAAAGCTGTTAAACGATAAGGAATTAGAGTCCGGTGACATTCCCTTTACGCCGGCGCAATTAAAATCCTTAATTGATTTGATTGAAAAAGGCACTATCAGCAACAGCGCAGCCAAAAAGGTTTTAAATGAACTGTTTAATAACCCTGAAGAACCGGAGAAGATTGTAGACCGTCTGGGTCTTTCTCAGGTGTCAGATGAAGGGGAGCTTCAAAAAATGGTGCAGGAAGTTATGGCGCAGAATCCCCAGTCTATTGTTGACTATAAAGCCGGCAAAGACAGAGCACTGGGCTTCTTGATGGGTCAGGTTATGAAGCTTTCAAAGGGGAAGGCGAATCCCCAGGTTATCAGCAAAATGTTAAAGGATGCGCTGGATCAGGCATGAGTAAGGTAGCTGTAACTAAGCTGTATAAACAAATTTACCGTCGGCTTGACGATTTAACACCGGTACCCTTTGATTGCGGTGCGCTTTGCGGCAAGCTCTGCTGCCAAGGGGATTCAGAAAGCGGCATGTACCTCTTTCCCGGTGAGGAAAAGTTGTTTTTGGGAAATGATAATTTTTCTGTTCTGCCCACGGATATTAAAGCCGGAGAGAGAACAATCAAACTTTTGGTATGTCACGGTCCGTGTACACGCACGGATCGACCCCTTTCCTGCAGAATTTTTCCGCTGGTGCCTATGTATCGAAAGGGTTGCACACTGGAGATTATCCACGACCCCAGGGCACGGATTTGCCCGTTGACCCATCCCGAGGCAAGTGGCTGCATTGACCCGGTTTTTATCAGGGAAGTTACATATGCGTTTCAGGTTTTGTTAAAAGTGCCTGAGGTAGCAGAGTTTTTGGATACATTATCCTATGTGTTAGAAGATTATCAGATTTTGTAAGAGGTGAAACGAGTGAGAGAGACAACCATTGCAGCAATTGCAACGCCATTGGGTGAAGGCGGTATCGCGGTCATCCGTGTCAGCGGCCCTAAAGCTGTAGAGATTTGCGACCGTGTTTTTGCAGGCAAAAAGTCCTTATCAGAGGCTGCCACTCACACGCTTTCTTACGGTCATATTACATATGACGGCAAGGTTCTGGATGAGGTTTTGGCAGCTGTTATGCGTGCACCTCGCTCCTTTACCGGTGAAGATGTTGTTGAAATCAGCTGCCACGGCGGTAGCTTTGTAACACGGTCGGTTTTATCGGCAGTTATTGCTTCCGGCGCTGTTATGGCATCTCCCGGGGAATTTACCAAGCGTGCATTTTTAAACGGTAAGCTGGATTTATCTCAGGCAGAAGCGGTTATTGACCTGATTCAGGCTGAGTCTGATGCGGCGGTTTCGTTATCTGTCAATCAGCTTAAGGGCAAGCTGTCTCTTCCAATATCCCAGCATAGAGAAAAGATTTTACATCTGGCTGCAAGCCTTGATGTTATGGCAGACTTCCCCGATGAGGATGTGGAGGAAACCCCGGATGATACAGTTAAGGCTACACTGACAGAATTACTTTCATCTCTGCAGGCTATGAAAAATCAGGCAGAGCAGGGGCGGCTCATTCGTGACGGTATTAACACAGTCATTGTGGGAAAGCCCAATGTGGGGAAATCCTCTCTTTTGAATGCTCTTTCGGGCACAGACCGTGCCTTGGTAACGCAGCAGGCAGGGACCACCCGCGATGTCATTGAGGAACGAGTACGTCTGGGAGAGGTATGCCTGAACCTGTTTGATACAGCCGGCATTCGAAATGATGCTGAAACCATTGAAGAAATGGGCATCAGGAAAGCAAAAGAATATTTGGAAAAGGCGGATTTGGTTTTCTTTGTGATTGATTTAAGCCGACCTTTTGAACCAGAAGATCAGGAAATTTTATCATTAATTCAAGAAAAAAAGACAATTATTGTTTTAAATAAAACAGATTTAAAGCAGGTGGCTGTTTTGCCGGAGATGGCGAAAGCTTTGCCCCAGGTTTTTCTGTCTGCTAAAAAGAATGAGGGCATAGACCGGCTTGCGCAAGGGGTTGAGGAGCTGTTTTCTTTGGGTCAAATCACCCAAAAGCAGGATGCTGCCATTGTGAATTTGCGGCATAAGCAGGCGATAGCAGAGGCAGAGCTTTGCCTGTTACATGCGCTGGACACTCTGGAGGCAGGCATGCCCCTTGATCTTATGTCTGTAGACCTTCGCGGTGCCTTGGAGGCGCTGGGTACCATTACCGGTCAAACGGTATCAGATGAAATTGTAGACGAAATTTTTTCAAGGTTTTGCCTTGGAAAGTAGTAGATTCTCTAATCTTCACATAGAATGATTGATGGGACATAACCTTTAGGAGGGAAGCAGTTTGAAAAAACAATCCTATTTAAAAGGCGCTTTTATTTTAGTGCTTGCCAATGCATTGGTTAAAGTGATTGGTGCCTTATTTAAGATTCCTCTGGCAAATATCATTCAGGAAGAGGGCATGGCCATTTTTAATACGGCATATAATCTGTATGCCTGTATGTTCGTCATTGCAACAGCAGGCTTACCTGTTGCTGTTTCAAAAATGGTATCTTCGAGCTTAGCTAAAAAGAATTATACGGAAGTAAACAAGATTTTTAAAGCGGCAGTATCGCTTTTATCGTTGATTGGTATTGCCGGAACCTTGATTTTGTTTTTAGGCGCAAAAGCATTTGTAGGTCTGGCAGACTCACCCTCGTCATATTTAAGCGTTTTATCCATTAGTCCTGCCATTTTCTTTGTGGCGTTGCTTTCTGCCTTTCGTGGCTATTTTCAGGGCTTTTCAGATATGGTTCCTACGGCACTATCCGAAGTTACAGAGGCTTTAGGTAAGCTTGTGATTGGTTTGGCACTGGCTTATATGCTTATGCCAACCGGCGTGGTCAATGCCTCTGCCGGTGCGGTTTTAGGTGTGACTGCTGGTACGTTTTTTGCTCTTTTAATCATGGTGGTTACCTATATAATCAGAAAGAAAAATAACGGGTTATCCGGTGGCGTTATTACAGAATCCAGAAGCACGAAAACCATTTTTACAGATCTCGTTAAAATTGCCATTCCCATTACCATTGGCGCTGCGGTGATGTCTTTGACCAATGTCATTGATGTGGTGATGATTCGCCGCCGCCTGCAGACTATTTTAGTCACGCAGGACATGGCAACAACCCTGACGGAATTTTATGGCTTATCTCAGGCTGAGGTGATCATTGGTCAACTGATGCGAGTCAAACCCTCAGAAATTTTATACGGCGCCTATTCCGGTTATGCAATTCCGATGTTTAACCTGCCGCCGACCATTATTATGTCCCTTTCTATGAGTGTTGTGCCCTTTATTTCTGCCGCTTTTGCGGTGAAAAACATAGGTGAAGTTAAAAAATTATCAGAATCAACCATCAGAATTACGGTGCTGTTTTCTGTGCCCTGCGCTGTGGGACTTTCGGTTTTGAGTCAGCCGATTCTAGCAGCGGTTTATAACAACGCAAGAGCGGCATCCATGCTGGGGATTTTGGGCTATGCTGTTATTTTTGTGAGCTTAGTTTCGGTTACCACTGCTATGCTGCAGGGTGCAGGTTATGTGATGATTCCTGTTCGCAATATGGCGATTGGCGCTGCGGTTAAAATTCTGACCAACTATATTTTAATTGCCATTCCTACCATGAATATCGGCGGTGCGCCCATCAGCACCAATTTGTGTTACCTGACCATTGCAATTTTAAATATGCTAAGCGTGAAAAAAATTATGAAGCCGAATTTATCATTCTCCGGTTTGATTCTAAGGCCTATTATAGCAAGCGGTGCAATGGGTGTTGGCGCGTTTTTTACCTATCAAGGGGTTGCAAAACTATTAAATACACAAATGATGAATTTATCTTTAAGCTTCTTACCTCAAACTGCACCCTTTACACCGGTGCTCAGCTCTGAGCGCATGAAAATTATCATTGCTTTAGCTGCGTCTATTTTGGTTGCTGTCATCATTTATGCAATCATGACTTTTGTTTTGCGACTTATTAAGCGGGATGATGTGTTGATGCTGCCCAAAGGGGAAGCATTGACCAAACTATTAGACAGATTCCACTTACTTTCATAGAATCAAGAGAAATCAGGTGAACGAAAGATGAGCGAAAAAAAGACATATACTTTTGAAGATTTACTGGCAGTGATTGAAAAGCTACGAGGGGAAAACGGTTGCCCTTGGGACCGTGTGCAGACCCATGATTCTGTTAAAATGAATCTGGTAGAGGAAGCCTATGAAGCCATTGATGCCTTGGAAAATGGCTCGAAAGACCAGTTTGCCGATGAATTGGGTGATGTGCTTTTGCAGGTGGTGTTCCACGCTCAAATTGGCAAGGAAGAGGGCACGTTTTCCATTGATGATGTGCTGTATCATGTCTGCGATAAGATGATTTCCCGTCATAGTCATATATTCGGAACCGACACGGCAGAAACGCCGGATGAGGTTTTGGCAACTTGGGAGAAAAATAAGCAAAAGGAAAAAGGGCAGAAGAGCTATACGGAGAGCATGAAGAGTGTTTGCCGCTACCTGCCGGCACTGATTCGTGCTGAAAAGGTTCAGTCAAAGGCTGCAAAGGTGGGTTTTGACTGGGAAGATGCAAACGGCGCTATCAGTAAGCTTTCTGAAGAAATAACAGAGCTTCAAGAAGCGGCAAAAGAACATGATAAAGAGCATGTCTTTGAAGAACTGGGCGATGTATTGTTTTCTGCAGTCAATGTCGCCAGATTTTATGATTGCTCGGCAGAAGAAGCATTATCTAAAGCCATTCAAAAATTTATTGATAGGTTTGCTTATGTGGAAAGTTCTGCAAATGAGGCAGGAAAAAATCTTAAAGATATGAGTCTTTCCGAGATGGATGCACTCTGGGATGAAGCGAAAAGAAAATAAGCGGGCGATTCGTGAATCGCCCCTACAATTTTAATGAAAAAACGTTGTTGCTTAGGCAACAACGTTTTTTCATTATTCACAATCATTTTTTATAACATCTTCATAGGTTTCCCGTTTTACAACGACTCTTTCTTTTCCGCCAGAGGTCATCACCATGGCGGGGCGGGGAATTCTGTTATAGTTACTTGCCATAGAGTAGTTATAGGCGCCGGTTGCAAGCACCGCCAAAACATCACCGGGTTTTGCTTTTGGCAGAGCAATGTGTTCGCCTAACAGATCGCCGGATTCACAGCATTTTCCGGCTATGGTATAGACTTCATTTTTCTCATCACCGGCACGGTTTGCCAGTAAAAATTCATATTCAGCTTCGTATAGCATATACCGGGGATTATCTCCCATGCCGCCGTCAACAGCAAGATAATTGCGGACATCGGGGATGGGTTTCACGGAGCCGACAGTGTAAAGCGTAATGCCGGCAGAACCGACAATGGAGCGTCCGGGTTCCATCAAAATTTTAGGCAGGGGAAGACCACGCTTTGCGGTGGTTTCTTTCACAACCTTGCTGACAGCTTCCATGTATTTGTCATAGGGAATGGGGTCATCGGCTTCTGTATAGCAGATGCCGAAGCCACCGCCTAAATTCAGCTCAGTCAGGGTGAGCCCTAACGTATCTTTTACATCCCCCATGAAGTTAACCATCACCTTTGCAGCTTCACAGAAGGGGTCTAAGTCAAAAATTTGTGAGCCAATATGGCAATGAACACCTACAACGGTTACGTTTTCTAAGGTTGAAGCCAGACGGATAATATCCATAGCATCACCGGTTTCTAAAACGACACCGAATTTGCAGTCAATTTGACCGGTCATGATAAAATCGTGCGTGTGGGCATCGATGCCGGGGGTCACACGGAACAAGATAGAGGCTTTTTTACCCATTTTTTCACAAAGAGAGTTAAGAAGGAGCAGTTCGTCGCGGTTATCGACAATAAATCTGCCAACACCCAAGGAAAGGGCCAGCTCTAATTCGTCTGCCGTTTTGTTATTGCCATGAAAATATACCTTATCCATGGGCACGCCTGCTTTGTGTGCAGTGTAGAGCTCACCACCGGATACAACATCCACACCCATGTTTTCTGATGCAACAATTTTGCAAAGTGCGGTGTTACAAAGCGCTTTGCTGGCATATAAAATCAGACCGTTACCGTCATAAAAACGGTTCATAGATTCCGTATACAGCCGGCAGTTTGCACGGATGGTATCTTCATCTAGCACATAAAGGGGGGTGCCATATTTGGCGGCAAGTTTTGTTGTGTCAATGCCGCCAATGGTCAGATGGTTTTCTTCGTTGATTGATAAGCAAGTTGATGTAATCATATTTTCCTCCCGGAGCTTTCGTTTGTTTTATTGTAATGTAGCATATATTGAGGCTTCTTCTGCTTCAGATATCTGCCATAAATTTTGACTAACGTTTTTTGCGCTGATTGCTTTTTTGGCAAAGGTCTTAACTTCTTTTTCGGTCAAAAGAACAGGCTCATCTACCAATTGTGAAATGATGCCGCATAAAGCTTCAACCGTTTCTGCGCCAAAGGCTTTTAAAACCGGTGTTACGCGTGCCGGCACATGCTTTGCACAAAGCTTTAAAAAGCCGGGTAGCAGCAGTGCGTTTGCTCTGCCGTGAGGCACATTGTTGTAATAGGTTAAAAGATAACCCATGGAATGCACCACAACGGTTCCTGTGTGGGCAATTGCCATGCCGGCAAGGCTGGATGCAAACAGCAATTTTTCAAAATCAGGCTTGCCTGCAATCACATCAGGAATCAGCTTGCCCAAATGCCGAAGCGCCGCCTCGGCATACACATTTGAAATGTCACTTGTGCGCTTACAAAGCATGCTCTCTAATGCGTGGCTGAGTGCATCTGCCGTGGTATCAAAAAGCACAGAACGGGGCAGCGACTCAAGGTAGCCGGGGTCTAAAAATGCAATTTTAGAAAAGCTTTCAGGGTGTGAAAAGCTTTTTTTATTTTCAATTTCTTCTACCGTTAATACAGAATACGGTGTTACCTCGCTGCCGGTGCCGGCTGTTAGCGGAACCGTGAGCAGGGGTAGCGGATTTTTTTTAATTGTGCCGTAAATATCCATGGGCGCCATATCGTTAGTTGCAAAAGCGGCAACGGCTTTTGCAGCATCCATGGGTGAACCGCCGCCGATGGCAATTACAAAATCGGCGCCGTATGCCTTGGCTTTTTGACCGCCGCGAAAGCAGGTTGCGACAGACGGGTTGTTTTCCACCTCGTCAAAAATGGTATATGCAATATGCTGGCTTGTTAACGTTTCAGTAATGTCAGCAAGAGCACCGCTTTTTTGGGCACTGGTTTTGCCGGTTATGATGCATGCTTTTTGGCCAAATTCAGCAAAAAGAGAGGCATTTTCTTTGACACAGCCTTTTCCCAGTATCACTCGGGTAGGCATAAACAGTTCTTTCATTATAAGCCTCCTTTATTCACATCCTAAGTCACGATGGGTGACGATGGTATAATAGTTCTTTTCAGCCAAATGGTTTTTTATCGCTTCAGCGATAGCAACAGAACGATGCTTGCCACCGGTGCAGCCAATGCTGATAACAAGCTGCATTTTGCCTTCTTCAACATATTGAGGCAGTAAAAAATCCACCATGTCAGTTAACTTATTAAGAAAGGTTTTTGTGGCATCGCAGCTCATAACAAAATCCCTGACAGGAGCATCAAGCCCTGTGAGGCTTCTAAGGCTTGGGTCATAGAAGGGATTGGGCAGAAAACGAACGTCAAACACAAGGTCAGAGTCCAGCGGAATCCCACGTTTAAAGCCAAAGGAAATGATGCTGACATTAATGCTTTCAAATTTATTTCTTGATTCAAATAAAGCCAGAATCTGTTCCTTTAACTGTCTTGTTAAAAGGTCGCTGGTGTTTATGATGTAATCAGATTTATCCCTGACCTCAGAAAGCAATCTCCGTTCGGCAACAATGCTGTCAATTAAGAGGCCGCCTGTGCCGCCGGGGTGCTTACGTCTTGTTTCTTTATAGCGCTTGATGATAACCTCGTCATTTGCCTCTAAAAACAGCACTTCGCACTTGTAACCGCTTTTTTTTAATTCCGTTATCTCGTCTGCCAAACGCATAATGCAGTCACCGCTTCTTGCGTCAACCACAAAGGCAATTTTCTCCATAGCAATATTGGAGTTTTGGCATAGGGTAATAAAATTTTTGATGAGGGTAGGGGGCACATTATCAATACAATAATAGCCGATATCCTCTAAAATGTGTACGGTTGTGCTTTTGCCGGCACCGGACATACCGGTTACAATGACGAACTGCATGGGAATTCTCCTTTGTTATTCCACTGTTACGGATTTAGCCAGGTTTCTGGGCTTGTCAATATCGCAACCCTTTAAGCTTGCCACATAGTAAGCAAACAACTGGAGAAGCGTAACCGCCGGAGAGGGAGCAAAGAGAGGCTCTGTTTTCGGGATATACAAAACGCCGTCAGAACACGCTTCTACCTGTTCGCAGCCTATAGATGCGATGGAGAGAACGATGGCGCCTCTGGCTTTTACCTCACGGATGTTACTGACAATTTTTTCAAACAGCTTTTCCTGGGTTGCAACGGCAATCACCAGAGTACCTTCTTCGATAAGAGAAATGGTACCGTGCTTTAATTCGCCGGCTCCGTAAGCTTCAGAATGAATATATGATATTTCTTTTAATTTCAGTGACCCTTCTAGTGACAGAGCGTAGTCTAAGCCTCTGCCAATGAAGAACACAGATTTTGCATTAAAATACTTCGAGGCATAATACTGAATTTTCTCCTTTTGCTCAATCATAGCCTCGATTAAATCCGGCAGCCGCAAGAGCTCATTTGCATAGTACATTTCGTCTTCGTGTGAAAGCCCTCCCATTGCCTTTTTCAAGCTGAGAGCCAGAAGGTATACTGCGGCGAGCTGTGTGCTGTATGCCTTTGTTGTGGCAACCGCAATTTCAGGACCGGCTAAGGTGTAGAGCACCTCGTCAGACTCCCGGGCAATGGAGCTGCCCACAACGTTCACAATGCCAAAAATTTTGGCGCCCTGCTTTTTTGCCTCACGCAGGGCGGCAATCGTGTCTGCCGTTTCGCCTGACTGGCTGATGACAACCACTAAGGTGTTTTCTGTAATAATCGGGTTTCTGTAACGGTATTCTGAGGCAATATCCACTTCGACAGGAATGCGTGTTAATTCTTCAATGACATATTTACCCACAATGCCTGCGTGGTAAGCAGAACCACAAGCAACGATGCTGATGCGATCGGGAATTTTATCAATTTGCAAAAGTCCCTGACGAAGCACCGGACTAACTGTATTTAAAACAGATTGGGACTCTTCCATGATTTCTTTAAACATGAAATGCTCATAGCCGCCTTTTTCGGCTGCGGCAATGTCCCAGTCAACGGAAAATACTTCTTTTTGGATTTCATCCAGATACGTATTATACAAGGTAACGCCATCTTTTGTTAAGAGAGCGATTTGGTGATCTTCAATTAAATAAAACTTTCTTGTGTATTTTAAAATAGCAGGAATATCTGAGGCAATAAAGTTTTCCCCTTCCCCCAATCCAATAATTAAAGGGCTGTCTTTTCTGACAGCAATCATCTGGTCAGGGTGGTCGCTTGAAACAAGCCCTAATGCATAAGAACCTTCAACACGGTGAATAATTTTTACCATGGTTTCAAGCAGGTTGCCGCTATCATAATAGTCAGCCAAATGTGCAACAACCTCGGTATCGGTTTCCGATACAAAGGTGTAACCTTTGCCAATTAAAAACTCTTTGAGGTTCATGTAGTTTTCAATAATACCGTTGTGAACCACTGCAATTCGACCGGATTCAGAAGCGTGAGGATGAGAGTTTACGTCCGAGGGTTCGCCGTGGGTTGCCCAACGAGTGTGACCAATGCCTAAAGAGCCCGGGAGTGTTTTGCCGCCATCAATCTTATCATATAAATTTTTAAGGCGCCCCTTTGTTTTTTCAACGGTAATGACACCGTCGTTAAAAATGGCAACACCGGCAGAGTCATAGCCTCTGTATTCAAGCTTTTTTAAGCCATCCAGTAAAATTGGCGCTGCCTGGCGGGAGCCAATGTATCCCACAATACCGCACATGGTTTGTTTCTCCTTTCAGTTTAGCCTAAACGGGCTTCAATCAATTTTGCAAGATAGTTTGCTTTCTGTGTAATGATATTCTGATCCGGACCTTCAATCATAACACGAACACAAGGCTCTGTGCCGGAGGGACGAATCAGAACACGACCGTTGCCGGAAAATTCCTTTTCAAGCATATCAATTTCGTCTTTAATCACCTGATCATTTGCAAAGTTATTCTTCTTGGAGTCCTGCACCTTTGCGTTGACAATGACCTGAGGGAGTGTCTTAAAGACATCAGAAAGCTCTGACAATTTCTTGCCCGACTTTTTCAGGATAGAAAGGAGCTGCAGAGCGGACAGAAGTCCGTCACCTGTGGTATTGTTTTCTAAGAAAATTATATGACCGGATTGTTCACCGCCTAAAATATACCCGCATGCAAGCATTTCTTCCAATACATAGCGGTCGCCAACCCGGGTTTGAACAATGTTAATACCTTTTTCTTTGGCAGCTAAAACCAAACCTAAGTTTGTCATCACTGTGGTAACCAGTGTATCTTTTACTAAAAAGCCTTTTTCTTTTAAGAAATCGGCACAGATAAACATAATTTTATCACCGTCAATGAGGCCCCCTTTTTCATCAACCGCCAAAACTCTGTCAGCATCACCGTCAAAGGTTAGACCTAAATCGACATTGATGTTTTTAACATATTCCTGAAAGTCCTTTGTATGGGTGGAACCACAGTTGTGGTTAATGTTAATGCCATTGGGGTGGTTATGCACCACAAAGGCTTCGGCACCCAACTCAACTATGACCTTAACCGCACTTTTATAGCTGGCACCGTTAGCACAGTCTACGGCAATCCGCAGACCAGACAGGTCACAGTCAATGGTGCTTTTAGCAAAATCAATATAATCACGCAGTGCAGTTTCACAGGTTTCAATGGAGCCCACAGCATCGCCGGTGGGGCAGTCAATTTCTTCGCTGTTATCTAAAATAATTGCTTCAATGCGCTCTTCAATGGCATCGTTTAGCTTGTAGCCGTTTGCGTTAAAGATTTTAATGCCGTTATACTCAGCTGAATTGTGAGAAGCAGAGATAACAATGCCGGCGTCTGCCTCGTATTTTCTGGTTAAATACGCAACAGCCGGCGTTGGGAGAATACCCAGACTGACAACAGTTGCACCCACAGAACAGAGACCGGCAGAGATTGCAGACTCTAACATATCGCCGGAAAGACGAGAGTCTTTACCAATCAAAATTTTAGGCTTATGGTGTGTTTCCTTTGTTAAAACATACGCCGCAGCCTTACCGATTTGCATGGCAAGTTCAGAGGTTAACTCGCGATTTGCGATACCCCGAACGCCATCGGTGCCAAATAATCTACCCATTATTTTGACCTCCTGTTTTTGCATTGCATAGGCAATGACTATTCAATTTTAATCCACACCCTTATATTTTACCATATTTTTTAGAAAATGTAAAAGGTTTTTCAAAAAAATGTCCATAATAAATATACTTAAAAGAAAAAGGAGAGAAGAAATTGGTTATTGCAGTGGAAGAAAATTTAGATGAGATTTCTGCTTTGCTGACGCAAAAAAGTCATCAGGTGGTTCCGTTGTATGGTTACTCGGGAGCGGTTGATGCGGTGGTATATCAAAGCGAGAGTATATCAAGCCTGACGCTTTCATCAAATCACTACGGAAATAGCGGAAGCGGCGTGTTAATGATTTGCGCCAAAAACCTTTCCCCGGAACAAGTCTTAAACATTGTTGAGAAGAGAAGTTATGGAGAAAGTAATATTTTAGAATATTAAAGTAAAAAAAGAAAGTGTAAAAAAACAGAATTTTGTTAATATTTTTATTGAAGTTTTATTGAATTTGTTGTATAATATTCTAATGGGTATATAAGCCCTGATTATTATTGTAGAGGTTGGCGAAATTATGAACCGATTTGTATATTTGGATAATAGCGCAACAACACCGGTTAAACCTCAGGTTTTAGACGCAATGTTGCCTTATTTGAAAGAGGAGTATGGCAATCCCTCTTCTATTTATAAAAAAGCTGCAGCATCTGCCACTGCGGTTTCCCAAGCCAGAGCGCAGGTGGCAAAGGCACTGGGTGCAGAGCCGTCTGAAATCTTCTTTACCGCCTGCGGTACAGAAGCAGACAACTGGGCAATTAAGGGTGCAGCGTTTGCCAATCAAAAGAAGGGTATGCACATTATCTCTTCTCAGATTGAGCACCATGCAGTTTTGCATTCTTTAGAATATTTAGAAAAGCAGGGTTTTTCTGTTACCTATTTGCCTGTAGACAAAGAGGGTAAGGTCAGCCCTGAAGATTTACAAAATGCCATTACAGAGGAGACGATTTTGGTCACAATCATGATGGCAAATAACGAAATTGGTACCATTGAACCCATTGCCGAACTTGCAAGGATAGCCAAAGAGAAGAACATTTTGTTTCATACAGATGCCGTACAGGCTGTAGGTTCTGTTCCTGTTGATGTTAAAGAGCTTGGTGTGGACATGCTTTCGCTGTCTGCTCATAAGTTTGGCGGTCCGAAAGGCGTTGGTGCCCTTTATATTAAAAAAGGCACGAAAATTGACACCTTTATGCATGGTGGCGCTCAAGAGAGAAGCCGTCGTGCCGGCACAGAAAACGTGGCAGGGCTTGCTGGTCTCGGGGAAGCAATCTCACTTGCAACGGGAAATCTTTCGGAAAAGGCAACACGTATTGAAGCTCTTCGCAACAAGCTGATTGAGGGCGTTTTGGCAAGGATTCCTGATTCACATGTTAATGGGTCATTAACTGACCGCTTGCCCGGGAATGCAAATTTCTGCTTCCGGTATATTGAAGGTGAGGCACTGCTCCTTAGATTGGATGCAAAAGGCGTTGCGGCATCATCGGGTTCTGCCTGCACAAGTGGCTCGTTGGATCCTTCTCATGTGCTTTTGGCGCTAGGTCTGCCTCATGAAATTGCACATGGCTCACTAAGACTTTCTATTGGCGAACAGAATACAGAAGAAGATATTGATTATGTTTTAGAGATTTTGCCGGGCATTGTGCAAACACTTCGCATGATGTCACCCCTTTATCCCGGTAACTGAGAAAGGAGCATAAATATGTATAGCGAAAAAGTGATGGACCATTTTGAAAATCCCAGAAATGTGGGAGAAATCAAAGATGCAAACGCAATTGGTCAGGTCGGTAACGCTAAATGCGGAGATATTATGAAAATTTATATGAAAATTGAAGACGGCGTGATTCAGGATTGCAGCTTTAAAACCTTTGGTTGCGGCGCAGCCATTGCAACCAGCTCTATGGCAACGGAAATGGTTAAGGGCAAAACCGTTGAAGAGGCAAGAAAGCTTACGAATGCTGCCGTGATGGAAGCTTTAGACGGTTTGCCCCCCGCAAAAGTTCATTGCTCTGTTTTAGCTGAGGAAGCCATTGAAGCGGCGATTGAGGATTACTATAAACGGAACAATTTAACGTTTGAGCCTAAGAAAAAATGCTCCGGTTGTTGCGGCAGCTGTGATCATCACCACGAATAAAAATTCAATTTGTAGCGACTATTGGTTTGTGCCTGTCAGTGACGTGATATTTAAATCAATATCCATTGTGCTTGTTATGTGCTGGAACTCACTCCGGGTAACAGGGTAAAGTCCTGCAAACTCTCGCCGGAGGTTAGCGATAATAGCATCCGTTTCGGGGGGGTTATTCTCTGTGATTAACAGAATGTTGTCTTTGCAGCCTGTTAATGCCTTTCTAAGTGCGTATTCCAGTTGGTCAGCTTGTGTGTTTGAAATATCGATTACATAATATTTTCGAACATGCTCCGTGGGGCTGACGGTAAAACGGCTTAGATACAAGCAAAGCTTTTCTGCAATGTCGAGCAGGGCATAGACTAATAAAAAAATAATGAATGAGTCTTTTATGATTGTAAGCAGCATATGGTTCACCTCGTGATATCATATGCTGTTTTTATTACCTTGTTACTTTTAGACATAAAAAGAGACAGTCCCCAATTTTTTATATAGCCGGCATAAATTCATATTTTTTGCAAAATTACAATAATATATTTATCGTTTTTAGTTTTTTGATGTGATTTATGTTATTTTTTTATGACTGAAAATAGAAATATATTTGCTTTTCTGTGTTTTATGTGCTATAATATATATGTTTGTTAATAATAAACTTTTAAATAAATTGAAGGAGAGGATTCCAAATGGCGAAAAAATTCAAAACCATGGATGGAAACTGTGCTGCTGCACATTGCGCGTATGCGTTTTCTGAAGTAGCTTCCATCTATCCCATCACACCGTCATCAACCATGGCTGAATATGTTGATGAATGGAGTGCAAAAGGTCTGAAAAACATTTTCGGACAGACTGTTGACGTTTGCGAAATGCAGTCAGAAGCCGGTGCTGCAGGTGCAGTTCACGGTTCGCTGCAGGGCGGTGCTTTAACCACCACCTTTACGGCATCTCAGGGTCTGCTTCTCATGATTCCCAACATGTATAAGATTGCCGGTGAATTATTACCGACAGTTTTTCACGTAAGCGCTCGTGCTATTGCAACACATGCACTGTCTATCTTCGGTGACCATCAGGACGTAATGGCTTGCCGTCAGACCGGTTTTGCTATGCTGGCTTCTGGTTCTGTACAGGAGGTTATGGATCTTGCCGGTGTTGCACACTTAGCTGCAATTCGCGGTCGTGTTCCCTTCCTGCATTTCTTTGATGGTTTCAGAACTTCACATGAAATCCAGAAGATTGAAGTTATGGATTATGACGATTTAGCAAAGCTGGTTGACTGGAAGGCTCTGAAAGAATTTAAGGACAGAGCATTAAATCCTGAACATCCCGTTCTGCGTGGTACTGCTCAGAACCCGGATATCTACTTCCAGGGCAGAGAAGCATCTAACAAGTTCTATGATGCAATTCCTGATGTAGTGGCTGACTATATGAAGGAAATTTCTAAGATTACCGGTCGTGAGTATAAGCCCTTTAATTACTACGGTGCAGCTGATGCTGAAGAAATCATCGTTGCAATGGGTTCTGCTTGCGAAGCAATCGAAGAAACCGTTGATTACTTGAATGCTCGTGGCAGAAAAGTGGGCGTTATTAAGGTTCATCTGTATCGTCCGTTCTCTGCTAAATACTTCTTCGACGTAATGCCGAAGACCGTTAAGAAGATTGCAGTACTCGACAGAACCAAAGAGCCCGGCTCTTTAGGTGAACCTCTGTATCTTGACATCTGCAACCTGTTCTACGGTAAGGAAAATGCTCCTGTTATCGTTGGCGGCCGTTATGGTTTGGGTTCAAAAGACACCACACCGACTCACATCAAGGCTGTATTTGATAACCTGCAGCAGGACGCTCCCAAGAACAACTTCACCATCAGTATTGTTGACGATGTTACCAATTTGTCACTGCCTTCCGGTGAAACTATCAACGCAGCACCCGAAGGTGCAACCCGTTGTAAGTTCTGGGGATTTGGTTCTGATGGTACTGTTGGTGCTAACAAAGATGCAATCAAAATCATCGGTGACAACACTGATTTATATGCACAGGCTTACTTTGATTATGACTCCAAAAAGTCCGGTGGCGTAACCATGTCTCACCTGCGTTTTGGTAAAAAACCGATTAAGTCAACGTATCTCTTAGACGAAGCTGACTATATCGCTTGTCACAAGCCTTCTTATGTATATCAGTACGATGTATTAGAAGGCCTGAAAAAGGGTGGTACCTTCCTTCTGAACTGCGTATGGTCTCCCGAAGAATTAGAAGAAAAGCTGCCTGCTAACGTTAAACGTTACATTGCAGAAAACGAAATTGAATTCTACACCATTAACGCTGTTAAGATTGCTTCTGAGATTGGTCTCGGCGGCAGAATCAACATGGTAACCCAGGCTGCATTCTTTAAACTGGCTAACGTTATTCCTCTGGATGAAGCTGTGCCGCTCTTAAAGGGTGCTATCAACAAGACCTATGGTAAAAAAGGTCAGAAGATTGTTGACATGAACTGCCAGGCTGTTGACCAGGCTCTGGATGCACTGGTTAAGATTGACGTTCCTGCTTCCTGGAAGACCGCCAGCGATGCTGACAACGCAGCAGCAGGTGCTGACCGTCCTGAATTTATTAAAAATATTGCTGATCCCATTTCTGCACAGCAGGGTAATAAGCTGCCCGTAAGTGCATTTACCGGCATTGAAGACGGTACTTTTGAACAGGGTACAGCACAGTATGAAAAACGTACGATTGCAATTAACGTTCCTAACTGGATTCCTGAAAACTGTATTCAGTGTAACCAGTGTTCACTGGTATGTCCTCATGCTACCATTCGTCCTTTCCTTCTGACTGAAGAAGAGGCTGCTAATGCGCCTGAAGGCTTTGTGACTAAAGATGCTACCGGTCCTCAGCTGAAGGGTCTTAAGTTCCGCATTCAGGTTTCTCCTAAGGATTGTACCGGTTGTGGCGTTTGTGCTCAGGTATGTCCTGCTAAGAACAAGGCTTTAGAGATGAAACCGGTTGATGAAATGGTTGCTAAGGAATCTGCTAAGTGGGATTATGTTGCAACAATTGATGTTAAGGACAACCTGATGGATGCTTCTACCATTAAGGGTTCACAGTTCTCTCGTCCCTTGCTTGAGTTCTCCGGTGCTTGTGCAGGCTGTGGTGAAACACCGTATATTAAGTTGATTACCCAGTTGTTTGGTGACAGAATGACCATTGCTAATGCTACTGGTTGTACCTCTATCTGGGGTGGTTCTGCTCCCTCAACACCGTACACCAAGAACGCTAAGGGTCAGGGTCCTGCTTGGGCAAACTCTCTGTTTGAAGACAATGCTGAGTTTGGTCTGGGTATGGTTTTAGCTTCCAAGAAAATTCGCAATACACTGAAAGAGAAGATGGAAGAAGCAATCGCTTCCGGCATTGATGCTTCACTTGCTGATGCATTCAAGACCTGGATTGAAAATAAGGATAATGCTGAAGGTTCTAAAGCTGCTGCAGAAGTTATCTATGACTTAATTGCAAAGGCTGATACCACCTCCGGTCCGCTGAAAGACATTGCAGAGAGAACCGATTTCTTAGTAAAACGTTCTCACTGGGCATTCGGTGGCGACGGTTGGGCATATGACATCGGTTACGGCGGTTTAGACCACGTACTCGCTTCCGGCGAAGACATCAATATCTTTGTTGTTGATACCGAAGTTTACTCCAACACCGGCGGTCAGTCCTCCAAGGCTACACCGACTGCTGCTGTTGCAAAATTTGCAGCTGCTGGTAAAAAGGTTAAGAAGAAAGACCTGGGCATGATTGCTTCTACCTATGGTTATGTATATGTTGCTCAGATTTCTCTGGGTGCTAACATGAACCAGGCGTTAAAGGCAATCAGAGAAGCTGAAGCTTATCCCGGTCCGTCACTGATCATTGCTTACGCTCCTTGTATCAACCATGGTATTAAGACTGGTATGTCCAGCACCATCATGGAAGAGAAGAAGGCTGTTGAAACCGGTTACTGGCATCTGTGGAGATACAACCCGACTCTCAAAGAAGAGGGCAAGAATCCCTTTATTCTGGATTCTAAAGAACCCACAGGTGACATTAGAAGCTTCTTAGAAGGCGAAAACCGTTATCTGATGCTGAAACAGGCATATCCTGATGTGGCTGAAGAACTGTTTACCAAGGCTGAAAAAGACTTGTTAGACCGTTACGAAGGCTACAAGAAAATGGCTTCTTTATAAGATAGGCTTTTTCTAAAAATGAAAGGTGCAGTCCCTTGGATTGCACCTTTTTTGTATAATCAAAGAGGCTGTAGCAAAATGAAATCATTTTGCTACAGCCTCTTTTCTATTCGTTATTTATCATTGTTTCAATCAAATCGCACATATCACCGGCAAGCTCGCAGGCATATTCTTCATCACGGCTTTCCGAAAGAATTTGCATCCGGTTTTTTTGATAATCCGGCATAATCAGTATCCATCCGCGGTCATCAATTAACTTGACCCCTTCCGTCAAATCAACTGTTTTATTGTTGATTACAGATAAAATTTTACGCATGACATAACCTTTTTTAGAAGCAGGGCAGTCCACCTGACGGGCTATCTTATGCATTTTAGGTAATACCGTAGTAATATGCGACAGGGTAGAGCGATTTAAAAATAGAAATTCACAAATACGAATCACACTGCGAATAGGGTCAAAACACAAGTCATGCTGCAGCCGTGCTGCCGGCGTGTTGGTGTTTAGAA
>JAFWAT010000046.1 GCA_017507525.1 Clostridia bacterium
GCAGAACTGGTTGAAAAAGTTGCCTGCCGATTAACAGCGCCGGGTATTGGCGGTGAGGTGGGCGCCACCTTAGATGTAAACCGGCTGTTTTATCAGGGGCTGTTTTTAGCGCCCCACACCGTTTTGCAGAGCATGAAAGCAGCCGTGCTTGCGGCAAAAATGCTGGAGCTTGCAGGCTTTGATACCTGCCCGAGAAGCGATGAAGCTCGAAGCGACATCATTCAGGCTGTGCGGCTGGGTGACGCTGACAAGGTTTGTGCTTTTTGTCAGGGCATTCAAAAAGGCTCTCCCATTGATTCTCAGGTGTGCCCCATGCCGTGGGATATGCCGGGATATGAAAGCCCCGTCATTATGGCGGCCGGAACCTTTGTATCCGGTGCCAGCATTGAAATTTCGGCAGATGCCCCCATCCGGGAGCCTTATGCTGTCTACTTGCAGGGCGGCTTGACCTATGAAAGTGCTAAAATTGCACTCCTTTGTGCGATTGATAAGATTATATAATATAAATACATAAAAAAGGACCTTGCCGCCGGCAAGGTCCTTTTTGTCGTCTTTTATTTATTCTTTGTCATTGCTTTAATCACAAACAGAGTCGCAACGGTAAGCACCACACCAACGGGGAGCAAAATGTATGCACTCTGGATGAAGGCTGCAAGCAGATACATCACAAAGGAAATAGTTGCAACCGTAATGGCATACGGAAGCTGTGTGGAAACGTGGTTTAAGTGGTTGCACTGTGCACCTGCAGAGGACATAATTGTGGTGTCGGAGATGGGTGAGCAATGGTCACCGCAAACGGCACCGGCAAGGCAGGCAGACATACCAATAATTAACAATTCGCTGTCTGCCGGGAAGATGGCAGCCACGATGGGGATTAAGATACCAAAGGTACCCCAGGATGTGCCGGTAGAAAATGCCAGCACGCAAGCAACCAAGAAGATGATTGCCGGCAGGAAATTCGCAAGCCCTGCAGCTGCAGAATCCATTAAGTTACCAACAAACACATCAGCACCCAACATGCCGGTCATGTTCTTAAGAGCTGTTGCAAAGGTCAGAATCAAAATAGCAGGTACCATGCTGATAAAGCCCTTGGGAACGCATTCCATAGCCTCTTTAAAGGAGATGACTCTTCTTGCAATCAGGTAGAAAATAGTTACCACCAGAGCAATCAGCGCACCCCAGGGAAGACCAATCGTTGCATCGGTATCACCGAAGGCTGTAATAAAGTCAGAACCTGCGAAGAAGCCGCCAACGTACAGAAGACCGAGAACAGATACAACAACCAGCAAAAGCACCGGCAGAATCAGGTCAATGACACGACCCTTGGGATTTTCTTCTTCTGCCACGGTGGCTTCAGCCTTTTCGCCGCTGGTGTAAAGATCTCCGTTATTGATAGCGTTTAACTCGTGCTTACGCATGGAGCCGTAATCAAACTTCATAACAGTCAGTGCTACAACAAATACCAAAGTCAGCAGAGAATAGAAGTTGTAAGGAATAGCACGGACAAAGAGTTCAATGCCGGAATATCCTGTACCTTCAGCAAACTGAGAAACAGCCGCAGCCCAGGAAGAAACCGGTGCAATCATACAAATGGGAGCTGCTGTTGCATCAATGATGTAGGCAAGCTTAGCACGGGAAATTCTGTGTCTGTCAGTTACGGGGCGCATTACGCTGCCGACCGTCAGGCAGTTAAAATAGTCATCAATAAAAATTAAAACACCTAAAACAAAGGACGCAAGCATAGCGCCGGTGCGGCTTTTGATGTGCACCTCAGCCCAGCGGCCAAAGGCAGCAGAACCGCCGGCTTTGTTAATTAAGGCAACAATAATACCTAAAATGACTAAAAACATAAAGATGCCGGCAGTACCGGAAATGGCAGCAATAATACCATCATTTAACAAATGGTCTAGCGCACCAATCGGATTCCAATTGGAAACAAAGAAACCGCCTAAGAGAATACCGATAAATAAAGAAGAGTAAACTTCTTTGGTAATCAGCGCCAGCGCAATGGCAACAAGCGGCGGTAACAGTGCTACAAAGGTAGCAAAATAGATGCTGTCAGCAGCTTCTGTTGTCCGGATGGTTATGGAACACACCACAACAACAATCAGCGCAATTACAATAGCAATTGCGTTGATAATGGTCTTTTTTTTCATAAAAGCCCCTCCTTGGTAAAAATAATTAAATTCATAATATCATAAAAGTAAAAATACGTCAATAATTTTTTAAAATATGGAAAAACAGCAGGTCAAAAAAAGAGCTGCGGCAGAAGTTGTTTTGCCGCAGCTCTTTTTCTTTATGCGTTGTTTTTTTCGTTTGTCCGTTTTGCCGGCGGTGCCGGTTTTAAGGTAAAATTAAACCGCGTGAAGGAATCCGGCTCACTTTCTGCCCAAACGGTTTCACCATGTGCCAGCATAATATTTTTTACAATATAAAGTCCCAGTCCGGTTCCGTTTTTGTCAAGACTCCGGGACTTATCGGATTTATAAAACCGGTCAAAAATATGAATCAAATCTTCTTTATCAATCCCGATGCCGGAGTTCTGAATGGAAACAAACACCTTGTTTTTATCTGTTATGCCGGTGCTTATGTCCATGAATCCACCCTCGTCTGTGAATTTAATGGCGTTATCTAACAGATTTGTCAAAACTCTTTGAATGCTGTCTTTATCCGCTAAAACACGCTGGCAGTCTGACTGGAAGTTCACCGTTAAGCGAATATCTTTTTCCATAATGCGTTTTTCAGACTTAATAATTGTTAAACGAATGAGTTCATTAATGTCAAGCTCCCGGATTTCCAAGGGGAAATTACCCTTTTCCATTTTTGAAAGGTCTAATAAATCTGTGACCAGGCGGGAAAGGCGTTTGGTTTCATCCAGCACAATGGAAAGATACCAGTGTTGCTTTTCCGGCGGAATGGTGCCGTCTAAAATACCGCCCACAAACCCTGAAATGGTGGTCATTGGCGTCCGCAAGTCATGGGATACATTAGCAATAAAGCTGCTGCGCATTTCCTCTAAATGCTCAATGGATTCCGCCATTTTATTAAAGGAATCACCCAATTCACCAATTTCGTTTTGTTCAGGCAGAGAAACACGCCGCTCAAAATGACCGCTTGCAATGGCTTTTGAGGCATTGTTTAATGCCTTAAGGGGGCGGGTGATGCGGGCAGACATGGAATAAACAATCACAAGCGCCACTAAAAATACTGAGGAAACGGAAATTAAAAAGATATGCAATACGCCGGAGCGGAGCCGATGAATTTCCGGCATGGCAAGGCTGACAAAGACACCGCCAAAGGTAGAGTTTTCATCAAACTGAATGGGCACACCCACCGTCAGGGTGGTGGTGTTAAATACGCCGCCTAAAGTGCCGATGTCCTGCATGCGCTCGCCCCGCATAACACCGCTATAAAATTCCGGGCGAATTACAACGTTTTCGTAACCCGAGGTGGCGGCGATCACATCGCCGCTTGTGTTTAAAACCACGATCAGCGTTTCGGTGGAAATGCTTAAGGCATCCAGATTCATCTGGTAGTGATCTTTTGCATAATTTGGGTTGCGCCGAGCCAGCTTCACGGTGAAATCTGCTAAGCTGTCTGCCACATAATGTAAATCATCTGTTTTATATTCGGCAAGGTAGTTGCCCAAAAGACCATACATTAAAACACCCATGACAACGAAGCTGCACAAAATGGCAATCACGGTATAGAAAAACAGCTGTGAAAAAATACTTTTTTTAAACAAGGTCATCCCTTACTTTACTTCAAATTTGTATCCTACACCCCAAACGGTTTTGAGCTGCCAGTTTTGCCCTTCTCCGGCAAGCTCCAGCTTCTCCCGGAGGCGTTTAACGTGAACGTCAACCGTTCTTGAGTCTCCAAAATAATCAAATCCCCAAACGGTTTCTAAGAGCTGCTCACGGGTAAACACCTTGTTGGGATTGGTGGCAAGGTAGTATAAAAGCTCCAGTTCTTTCGGGGGGATGTCAATGACATTTCCGTTAATCTTCAGCTCATAGTTTGTCAAATTAATAGCAAGATTGGGGTAAACCACTTCTTTTTCCGCATCATCTTTGGGGTCATAGCGGCGAAGAGCGGCTTTGATTCTGGCAACCAGCTCTTTGTTTTCAAAGGGCTTAACCATGTAATCGTCAGCACCCAGCTCAAGACCCAGCACCTTGTCAAAGGTTTCTCCCTTTGCTGTTAGCATAATAATGGGGATGTTAGAGATTCTGCGAATCTCACGGCAAACCTGAAACCCATCCATCTTCGGCAGCATAATATCTAATAAAACAATTGAGGGGGTGCTCTCTTTAAACTGCACAAGAGCCGCCTGACCATCATGGGCAAGTGTGACAGCAAAACCCTCTTTTTCCAGATACAGGCGAATCAATTCGCAAATATTTTTGTCGTCATCCACGACCAGAATACGTTGGTTATTCATACAAATACCCTCCTTGGCTGTACCAGTTATTTTGCCTGCCATCTGCCGGAAGAACCGCAGGGCAGAACCAGACCGCTGTTTGTAACGGGAAGCCCGATTTCATCGGCGCTGACCTTTCCGCCGTGTTTTTTTGAGATGGTCAAATATAATAAATTGGATAAAACCGTGGGTGCAAGCCCTGTGGTGTAGGAGTTAATCAGGAAGAAAAGGGGGTTTTTAGAAAGTAGCTGTGCGCATTTTTCCACCAGATGGTAAAGCTCCTTTTCCAATTTAAAAATCTCACCCCCGGGACCTCTGCCGTAAGAGGGCGGGTCCATAATAATGCCGTCATAAAAATTGCCGCGGCGGATTTCCCGCTCAACAAATTTAATGGCATCATCTGCAATAAACCGCACCGGGCGGTCTGCCATGTTCGAAAGGGCAAGGTTTTCTTTTGCCCAGCCAACCACGCCCTTTGAAGAGTCAATATGGGCAACCGAAGCACCGGCTCTGGCGCAGGCAAGGGTTGCGCCGCCTGTGTATGCAAACAGGTTTAAAACCCGAATGGGGCGGCCGGCGTTTTGAATTAAATCTGCCATCCACTCCCAGTTCACACCCTGCTCGGGGAAAAGCCCCATATGTTTAAAGCCGGTGGGCTTGATGTAAAAGGTTAAATCCAAAGGTTCAAAGCGAAGGGGCCAACGCTCGGGGAGCTGCTTTTTAAAGCTCCAGCTACCACCGCCTTGTCTGCTGCGGTGATACACCCCGTCGGAATCGTTCCAAAGCTTTGGAAAGGACCGCTTATCCCAGATTACCTGCGGGTCAGGACGGGCCACACGGACACCGTTCCAGTCCTCCAGCTTATCACCGCCGGCAAGGTCTAAAACCTGATATTCCTGCCATGTATTACAAATCCACATACGTTTAATGCCTTTCTTTCTTAATTCAATCCTATTGTATCATTTTGCCAGTTTTTAGTCAATTAAAAAGTCATAATCTATGCTTAAATTTCATAAAATCGTAACAAATAGAATGCTATTGGAAAGGAAGAGGAAAATGGAAGAAAAGAAAATGCCTCATAATTTAATTTTAGAAAACAAGAACAAGTTAAGCATTACCCAGGTGGAGGATGTGGATACCTTTGATGAGGGGAAAATTGTCTTGTTTACAGCAGATGATACCCTCATTGTGGAAGGCTATGACCTGCACATTCAAAAGCTGGATGTATCCGGCGGCGAGCTTTCAATTACCGGGGAGGTAACAAGCATTGTGTATGCCGGCCGTGACAGCTACGGTCACAAAGGAAAAGGCTTGTTTAAGAGAATGCTGAAATAGCGGGGATGCACAAATGACGGAATTTTCGGTCTCAAAAGAGGCTTTTGTATTTTTGTGCTCAACAGCAGGCGGTGCTGCGATTTTCTTTGTATATGATTTATTTCGTCTTTTGCGAAAAAAATCCGGCTATCTTGCGCTTTTTACGCACATTCAAGACGTTGTGTTCTGGCTGGTTGCCTTTTCTATTATGTTTTTTGTTGTTTTTTTTGTGAATAACGGAACAGTCCGTTTTTACGAAATTTTAGGCGCAGCTTTAGGGGCGCTCATCTACGGGTTTGCCCTGTCCGGCTGGGTCTTAAAGCTTCTGGATGGATTGATTGATGTTTTATCAAAAATTTTTCGGATTTTTTTGAAAATCCTCTTGACACCGCTTTATTTTGCGTATAATATATTATATAGGTATGTTTGTCTAATTTTGCGCCCAATTATGCGCTTTGGGCGGTTTGCTTTGGTGCGATTGACAGAAAACGTGAAACGAACAGGCAGAATGATTAAGAAAAAATAGAGGGATACCAATGAATAAAAAAAAGAAAAAAGTTGACCTTTCCGTTTTTTTAAGACGCAGCTTGTTATGTGTATTGGTTTTATATATGTGTTATCTGTTTTTGGCGCAGCAGTTTGATTTTGCGCGGCTCGGTAAAGAGCATGATGTTTTAGACAGCAAAATCTCGGAAGCGCAAAAGGCAAATGAGGCGCTCACCAAGGAAAAGGAAAACGCCGGCTCGCCGGAGTCTATTGAGCGTGTCGCACGGGATAAGCTGGGCTACATGAAGCCGGAGGAAAAGGTTTTCATTGATTCAAAAAAACAATAAAAAAAGGCCGTTATCTTATTCGCTCACAGGTAAGGTCGGCATAATATAACTTTATGTGAGCAGAAAGGCATTGGAACGACTTATGGTTTTAGAACCGGGGAAAATTGTGACAGGTAAGGTCACGGGGATTTCGCCTTTTGGCGCGTTTATCTCTTTGGGAGAAGGAAAAACAGGTCTTGTACATATTTCTGAGGTTGCACTCACATATGTAAAAAATGTTAGCGATTTTCTCAAGGAAAATGATGAGGTTAAGGTTAAAATTATCTCCATTGATGATAGCGGCAAGGTGAGCCTTTCTATTAAACAGGCACTCCTTGACGAGCGCAAGAAAAATGCGCCGGAAAGGGCAGCTCGCGTTCCCAGAACAGAACGTGTTGACTGGTCTAAAAAACAGGATAATGCAGGTCCTATGTCTTTTGAAGAAATGATGAACAAATTCAAGCAGACAAGCGATGAAAAAATGCAGGACTTAAAAAGGGGTATGGAATCCAAGCGCGGCTCAAGCTATCGCCGCTCAAGCGGTTCATTCTAATAATGGCAGCAAACGAAAACGCTGCAGCATATCCTTCAATTTGTAACTTTAAAAATTAATTTATGTTATCTTATAGCCAGCTCGGGTAACCCCAGCTGGCTATTTTTCTGCCGGTGCATCCTCAGATAAAAACCTTTCAACGTGGTAGTGAGGGCGTTGCTTGCTCTCGATATAGGTCTTGCCGATATATTGCCCGATTAAACCAATGGCAAACATCTGTAAGCCGCCCAAAAACCAGACCGACAGCAAAATAGAAGACCAGCCGCTGACAACGCTTCCAAAGAAATAGGAAACCAGCATGTAGATAAATGCTAAACAGGAAAGAAGCATGGTAAAAATACCGATGCCCAAAATCAAGGTAATGGGTTTGGTGGAAAAGGAAGTGATGCCGTTCCAGGCAAAAGCAACCATTTTCTTTAAAGGATACTTACTTTCCCCTGCCTCTCTTTCCCGTCTTGCATAATAAACCGTTTCGGTTTTATAGCCAATCTGGGTGATGATGCCGCGGAGGAAAACGTTTCTCTCGTGATATTCTGAAAGTGCGTTCATGGCACGCTTGCCCATGAGTCTAAAATCGGCATGATTATAGACCGTTTTAGCACCCAATACATTCATAATTTTATAAAAGCTCTGGGCGGTGAAGCGCTTAAAGAAGCTATCGGTTTTTCTTTCGTTTCTCACGCCTAAAACCACTTCCGCACCGTCTAAATAGCGATCTATCATGGTTTCTATGACAGAAATATCATCCTGCAAATCTGCATCAATAGAAACGGTCACATCGCAAACGGTATTCGCCGTATCAAGTCCGGCTAAAAGCGCATTCTGGTGGCCTACATTTTTAGAAAGCTTTAATCCGGCAACATAAGGATTTGTTTTTTGTGCCGATGCAATAATGTCCCAGGTTCTGTCCCGGCTGCCGTCATCTACAAGCAGCATTTTACTGGTAGGGTCTATCTTGTTTTGAGCGATTAGGTTTTCAATTACCTTGCCCATTTCTGTGATGGTTTTGGGCAGAATTTCTTCTTCGTTATAGCAGGGAATAACAATATACAGCTTTTTCATGCAATCCACCTTTCTTTGCAAAGCCTCTTTTTTAAAATCTTTACGGCACTTTAATATAAATCACCGGGCGAATGCCCATTTCTTCTGTCACATATTCAAAGTATACGAGTCCGTCGGGGCTTATATACCGACTTTTTCCATCATCGCTAAAATAAGGTGTAGATAACCAGTATTTGTCACATAGCCGTATCTTATACCCCTTTTGTGCCATGGCAGAGATATGCGCAGCAGAGGGCAGGAACACCGAGCCAGAAACCTTTTTGCTGTAGGCAGAATCATAATTTGCCGCAACACAATCAGGATATGGAGAAGCGTAAAAATCCCGGTTTCCGGCGGTTAAATCGTCCACATGACCAGCAGAGACAATGATGGTTTCATCCTTTGTATAAAGAAGACTCTTTTCATAGTCCGAGAAAGTCTGCAAAAATGCGCCGGTCAGCCATGTGTGAATCTTGCTGGTCGCATAATCATTATCCGGCAAGGAATGGTAGCTTTTTGTTGCAACAACATCTTTTGCAATCAGGGTTTGATATGTATCATTTTCCGCAATGACATACCACTCATAGCCACCAAGAGAAAGGGTTTTACAGCTTCTTTCCGGAAGCAATGCCCCCACACCGACCACTGCTAAAAGCGTAATGAAGAGAGTTTTTTGCTTGGCTTTCCCGTTTGCTGCAAAGCACAAAAGGGCAATCACCGAAAGATCAATCAGCTCACAAAACAAATACATATGCTTTGCCAAATCTGCCTCACCGTTTGAAATGTAAGGAACGATGAAAGCATAGGCAAAGGCACAAAAAAGAAGCACCGGCAGCAACGCGGTTATGTATTTCGGCATAGCTGTTTTTTTCAGGCACACAAGCAGCTGGGTTAAAAGCAAAATAATAATAATTCCGTTTAAAAGCAACGTATCAAAACCGACGTTTTCCCGAACGTGGCTCCATAAGCGGAGACGCAATCCGCTTTGCATATAGTCATGATCCATAAAAAAGATATTCCGCAAAACGCCGCTATGCCGGGCAATTACCGGAAATTTTTTAACCGTTTCTATGGGGTGTTTTACGTAAAACGTTAAAAGCTTTATTTTCGAAACGGTTTCCGCTCCGGTAATGTCATAGGTTTCTTTAATCGTCTCAAAATTGCTGACATAATGGTGCGTATTTTTCAAAACATAAAGCTCGGGGTCAAGCTGTAGGTCACGCTCTAAATATTCCTTTGCACGGGCATCCTCTGCATCCTTTACAACGCCATAGAAAACCGCATTGTAATTGGTTTCGTTCTGAATCCAGCCGGGCATGGCGCTCATGGTCAACACCAAAACTGCGGCAGAAAAAAGCACCGCACCGAGATTGATAAACACTGCCGGCTTTTCTGGTTTGTGGCGTAGCGACAAAACAAAGAAAGCTATGCCAATTAAGATTGCTGGCGGAATATTGAAAAACTTAGACTGCCCGTAGAAAATTAGCACCACTGAAAAGAGCAGGGTTTCGCAGAACGTAAAAGAACGCTTTGCGAGCAAAAGGAAAAAGCCTGCCAAGGCAATTAAAAAGATGTGTTGAAGACCCTCGGCATACAAAGAGTTAAAATAAGACACATAACCAATGTCACACAAAATAATCAGAGATATGCCGGTTATGCCCCAACGGAGATACTTGTTTTTTACAGGAATTTGTAATACAAAAAACGTCAGCGCAAGGGCATAAAAAATGCTCAGCATCACGCCCAGGTAATTCATATTGTAGCTGTCAGCCGGCAAAGAAAAGACCGCATTTGCCAGATAGTTTGCCAAAACAGAAAGGCGCACAAAAAGAAGCTGACAGGAGGGATATGTAGAAACATCCCCCGGCGAAAAAAGAATGGTCACAATATTAGACCAAGTGCCGCCCTCCGTTAATACAATTTTAAACTCTCCGGCGGCGTTTTCTGCCAGAGAGCATAGTCTTGCAACGCGGTTATAATCACCGTTGTTTTTCAGCGTTACATTCTCCCCCGCAAAAAGGGTAGTAAGTATTAACAGTAAAGAAACAGCAAAAATAATGCCTGCTTGTATGGCTTTTCCTTTTTTACTCATGTCAAGTCCATATCCTTTATAAAATTTTGTATTTCCTGTGAAACAAATACAAAACCCCTGAATTTTATTTTAAATTATTGCTCATAAGTGCATCAATCACAAGAGAAATTGCAATGGAAAAGCCTGAAATGAGGAAAATCACAATTACATTCACAATACTGCCTGAAAGTGCAACAGGGTTTGCCACCGCAAGACATCCCAGCGTTCCTAAATAGCACCCAAGAATCACAGCTACAATTGCATTTAGCAAGGTTTGTAACAAGGTTTTGGCAACCCCCATCACGCTGAACGCCTTTAAGCCCACAAAAAGAATGCGGCTTACAATTAAAATCAGCGCAATGATGATCACCACCAAAGCATACTGGGTAATGATTGCCGTTAATTCATTCATCAAATTTGTAAACCGCAGAATCAGCGAGCCCACAATTAAACCCAAAAACTTTGCAAAAAAGGTGACAGAATCCTTGCGTCTTCTTTTGCTTAAAAATCCGTCAATCAGATAGATTACGCCGCCCAGAAAAAAGGCAGAGAGAAACTCTGTTATAAAGTTATTTGCCGTCAGCTCTATGTATGCCCCGGGTGAAAAGTAGGCGGCATTCGCCGTCGAAATGGCTGTATCGGCAAAGGGAATAATTTGTACCGCCGCCAGAATAAATGACTTAACCGGTTGAACAAACCCCACTTCCAGGATGCCAAAAAGCCACAGCAAAAACATGCAGCAAACGGCAATCAAAGGAAGCCCGAATGCCGATGCAATAAACAGCTTACAAAATCGCTTAAACATAACCAAACCACACTTTTTATAATTTGTCTCATTATACCATTTTTCGGCATGAAAAACAAGGGGATGGAAAGATTTATTTGACGAGGCATGGAGTTTGTGGTATAATTGGCATGTCAGAATTTTATTCTGCAAAATTCTTAAAGCCTAACAGCAAATTGAATGTAGTGACTTAGAAGATTGTTAATTTCGTCAATAAGTACCATGAAAAATACCAGAAATGAGGGGTTACCATGTCAGAAAAAAAGAAAGTTAGATTTACCATTGTTGATGCTGTTGTTTTAATCGCAATTCTGGCGGTTGCCGGGTTTGTCGGTGTTAAGTTTTTAGGCATCGGTTCTTCGGGCGGCAGCGGTAGCGAAGCAAAAACCTTTATTGTCAGCTATTATTTTGAGGAAGTTCCCGATTTTGCTGCTGAATTGGTTAAAAAAGATGACGATGTATCTGACGAAGCAAAAAAACACGCTTTGGGCAAGGTTACGGATGTAGAAGTTGGCGAAGCGGCAGTTTATTGTGCAGATTCTGCTGGCGTGCTCCGCAAATCTGCGAAAGAAGGGTATCGTTCTGTTAAGCTTACCACCGAGGTAGAAGGATTTGAAACCAAACACGGCATGACGGTTTCCGGTTCGAATTATGTTGTGGGGCATACCATGACCGTGTATGCCGGCGGCGCAAAGCTTTATGGTAAGGTTTCCGGGATTGAAGAAAAATAAAACCTCAGTTGCTTTTTAATTACAAGAAAAGGAGGTTTTATGTATGCTTAGTCAGAGCTTTGTCTGGCAGCTTATGCTTGCATTTAAAAAGTTTTTCGCAGGATACAAGCATTCCGTTGTTTATTATGCGCTGCAGAAGGTGGTTGCGTTTATCAGTGCAAGCTTTCGCACTAGCATCATTCGCAATTATGTTGTTTCTGAAAAAGGTATGCAAAATTTTTATGCATCCTCTTTGTTCTACCGGGCTATGCAAGCTGTTTTTGCGGTTTTTTCTCGGTGTCTTGGCAGCATGTTGCGGATTTTTGAAAAGTACGCAAAAGGCGGCTTCGTGCACCGTGTAATGGTTTTTGCCGGTGCTAAATTTACCTACATCTGCGGGGCATTTTTTGTTTTAATGTTGATTTTGCCCCATGAACTCTGGAACAACATTTATGCCGTTGCAGCAGCGTTTTTACTGTTTGGCGCATGCTTGATTAAATTTTCAACAGATTCGGCAAAAAAACCGGCGTTTGCCTCCCTGCCCCTGTCTTTGGTTGTTTTTAGTATTTCCATTTTATCAGCTGTGCTAATCTCTCCTGCGCTGTTTGACAGCATTCGAACGGCACTGTTCTTTATCGCCGGTCTTTTGTTCATGCTCATTGTGTGGGCCGGTGTCGATGATGAAAAATCCTTAAAGGTTACTGTAACAGCTCTTATTGCAGGTCTTTTCATCATGTGCCTGTATGCTATGGTTCAAAAAGTCATAGGGGTTGAGGTTGACCCGCTGCTCACTGACGTTATCACCAACGAAGGAATGCCGGGCAGAGTATATGCCACCGTAGGAAACCCGAATAATTTTGCTGAAATTATCGTGTTAATTGTACCCTTTGTGTACGCCCTGTTCTTCTCTTCAGATACACCGAAGAAAAAGTGGGGATTTGCAGCGGTCTTGCTCGCTTGCGTGGCGGCACTTGCCATGAGCTATTCCCGTTCGGGTTATGTGGCTTTTGCAATCAGCACAGTGGTCTTTATTTTAATTTACGACTGGCGGCTGATTCTGCCGGTTATTTGCATCGGTATCCTTTGCATTCCCATGATTCCCGAAACGGTTATTAACCGAATTTTCACCATCGGCTCCTTGGAGGATACCTCCAACGCCTACAGAATTTATCTGTGGGATGGTACTATCAAGATGGCAAAGGATTATTTTCTCAGCGGCATCGGCATCGGAACGGAGGCGTTTGCCGCGGTGTATCCTAACTATGCAAGCAATCTTGCAGCCAAAGCGCCCCATAGCCACATGCTGTATATGGAGCTTTTGGTTGAGCTTGGAATTGTGGGGATTACATCGTTTTTGGTGTATATGGCATCCATGTTCCGCAAAGGCTTTGCCGTTGTTAAAAAGACAAACAAAGCCTTACAGTGTATGATTGCCGCATCCATCAGCGCTTTTTGCGGCATCAGCTTTTCTGCCTGCGTAGAATATATCTGGTTCTACCCCCGGGTTATGTTTGTGTTCTGGATTGTTGCCGGCATCCTGTTGTGCTCGGTCAAGCTAGCAAAGAGAAAATAAAATAGAAAAAATACAAAGAATGATCCCTCCGTATAACGGGGAGTATTTCATTTTCGGGCATAGCCCTAATACTACCGGCGACGCTAGATAGCGTTTTAGATTGGCCTGCCAGCCTTGCAACTACTACTTGCTACCCATAAATGGGTTATGTAGATGTTTCTTTTATGTAAAGGGGTCCAGGGGCGGAGTCCCTGTGTCGTTTTAAGGGGGTATGGGGGAGAATCGAAACTCCCCCATTTTTTTGCTACTTCGCGTGCCCCAGAGGGTATTGTCGCACAAAAGTAGGCCCGCCCGGCAGGGCATTGAATACGAAAATGCTTTGCATTTTCTACACCTCATCCGTCAAAACCTATGGGTTTGCCACCTTCCCCTCAAGGGGAAGGCTCTGCCCACATAACACTTTCTTCTAAATTTCTCTTTTATACTACACCATTAACTTTATCGAATTTTTCTGTATTATTTCTACTCATCGGCAATAGCCTATTTTGAACCACGCCACAATGGCGTGGTTTTCATTACACAATAAAGAAAAAGGGCGGTTTCCCGTCCTTTTTCTTTTGTACAACTATACAACACATGTAGGGGAGGGTCTCTGTGCCCTCCCGGATAACGGGCCTTCGAGGACGCCAACCTCCACGGTGAGTTTACGACGCGAATGTCCACATCCACTCATTTTTACAAATAAAA
>JAFWAT010000047.1 GCA_017507525.1 Clostridia bacterium
TATTATAATATATACATACAATAATATAATATGCGAGCGTGCTGGAATAGGCAGACAGGCACGTTTGAGGGGCGTGTGTCTTTGACGTACGGGTTCAAGTCCCGTTGCTCGCACCAAAAAGAAACGACAATTTTCGACAAGAAAGTTGTCGTTTCTTTTTGTGCTCTTATCTTTTCACTTTTCTCTCTTTCTTCTTCTCTAAAACTGTCGTTTCCAGATAAGAGATAAAAGATAATAGAGAAGAGAAAAGGTAGTTTTGCTCCGCAAAACATTGAATTCTACGTAGAATTATGATATACTGAATTTGAGGTGAAAACATATGGAAAGTCCACTTTTAAATAAATCATTAGAATTTGCTACGCAAATTGTTTTATTTTATGAAGAATATGCGAAATCTAAAAGAGATACAACTATCGCAAAACAACTCCTTCGAAGTGCAACAAGCGTTGGTGCAAATATTAACGAAGCGATTTATGGAAATAGCAAGCCGGATTTTATAGCCAAGTTACATATTTCTTTAAAAGAGGTAAGTGAAAGTATATATTGGCTTACACTTTTAAGAAATACTAAATTGTATGACTATGATTATGATAATTCGATTAACCTTGCAGAAGAAATAAAGCGCATGCTTATCTCATCAATAAAAACTGCAAAACGATAGAATTAGTAAAATGGGAAGATTTTGAAAAGTATAGAGATATTTCTGGGTGGGATTGGAATCTTGAGCACCAGTCTGGATATCGAGATGGATGGGGATATAAATTCTGGTGCTTATCTGAAAGAGGTTTGCCTTTGATTGAGGCTGACTTAAGTGTAACTTTTCATAAAAACACTCAACCACCATATAAGAGGCTTTTTGATTGGATACGTCAAAATTATAGCACATATAAAACATTAAAAAACAAGAATATGATTTGGTAGAATTCGCTGGCATCTAAATCGTTCGCCTCTTCCAAAAATCCTCGTACGATAGTACGGGGATTTTTACTTATTACCTATTCACTTTTCACTATTCCTTAAAAACACTTGTCGATTTTTGGAAAGTAATAAGTAATACCCTGAAGGGCACACCGTAGTGAATAAGGAAAAGGTCGAAGAAGTCAAGGTCGCTTTAATTACGCAAAGCTTATTTTTAAATTCCTCTATTTCGTACTCAAAAGCCATGAACAAGACTTGTCGATTGACAAGTCTTGTTCCTTTATATCTCTTCTTTACTGCACTCCAACAAACTTGGAATATCACTATAAAACGTGCGTCGTTAAGTGCTAATTGACGAAATCAAGCACAATAGTCTTTCCTTTTACAGAATATTTTGTTATAATTAGGTTATGCAAAAGGAGGCGACTTTCATGACAGTTGGCGAAAGTATTAAAAAATTCAGAACAGAATTGGGGTTGTCACAGGAAGACCTCGGAGAAAAGCTGCTTGTAAACAAACAAACAATCAGCTTATGGGAAAACGACCAAACTATGCCGTCAATTGAAAATTTAATGTTACTAAGAGAAATTTTTGGTGTTTCAATTGATAAAATATTATACGGCGATGATAATAGTAAAATGGGAAAAAATTTAAATTCGCTTGACACGATTTGTGCCACGCTTGCTTATGCAATGGGTATAACGCCACCAAAGTATGCAGCAGAAAAGAATTGGGAGCTCGCAAATTATATCGACAAGGTTTTTGACGGTAAAAAAGCTGATAGGATCGTAATGTATAATCCCGATGCCGTTGCGCAATGGATATACGAAAAATATCCCGATTATTTTCCTGATGTTAAACTGCGCACTGATATTGAAATTTATTTAGCGTCAGTTATGCCATCTGTTACGCCCGTTTGCTTTGGCACTATGTACACCGGTGCACAACCGGAAATTCACGGAATCCAAAAATATGAAAAACCTGTTTTAACCATAGACACGATTTTTGATGCACTTATAAACGCCGGCAAAAAACCTGCACTCATTACCTATCGAAAATGTAGCTTAAGCAGAATCTTTCTTGAACGCAATTTAGATTATTATCATTTTGAATATGGGGATATAGCCAACGTCAATGCAAAAGCTGCAGAAGTTATTCTGCGTGATGAACACGATTTTATAGTCATTTACAACGGAAATTATGATGCTACTATGCATAAAAACGGCCCTGAAAGTGCGAGGTCATTAGCAGAGCTCAGGATAAATAACCACATGTTTTCATGCATTTCGGATTTAATTAAGAATAACTGGAAGCATCATAATACTTTAGTCGGTTATGCGATGGATCATGGTTGTCATACAATAGACGGGTCCTGTGGTTCGCATGGGTTGGATATGGTTGAAGATATAAATATTGTTCATCTGTACAAAGGATACAAAAAAACTGAGAGCTGAGGAAGAATTATGAGAGTTTATGTTGTAAGACATGGCGAAAGTGAAACAAACCGAAGCAGAGTATGGACAGGATGGACTGATGCCGTTCTTACGGATAAGGGAAAAGATGACGCGAAAAGAGTTGGAGAATTTCTTAAACAAATTTCTTTTGAGAAAATATTTACCAGTGACCTTTCCAGAGCAATAGAAACAGCAAAAGTTGCAATTCCGGGATGTCAATATGAATCATCAGCACTTCTTAGGGAAATTAATGTAGGAACACTGGCAAACAAACCTTTATCTATTTTGACGGATGAGCAAAGAGCAAACATTGCACAAAACGGCTATGTTGAGTTTGACGGAGAAACAAAAAAAGAACTTCAGGACAGAATTTCCTTGTTTATAAAAAAATTAGAGTTACTTGATTGCCAAAACGTAGCTGTTTTTACTCATAATGGGTGGATGCGCAGTGTACTTGATTTGCTTATTGGTACTACTCTTCCAAGGAAAAACATCTGTTGCAACAATTGTGCTGTAGCAATTTTTGAATATACAACCACATGGAAATTACATAGCTGGATGAATCTTTTGTAGTACGGTTAACCTGCATTTGTGTTGTGCTCTTACCGCATCACACTTCTCTTCACCTTTCTCTAAAATCGGTAAAGTTCAAGGAACTTGTCAGTTTTGGAAAGTAATAGGTAATAGAGAAAAATTTATTGCATCTTGTGTAGAATAAAGCAAAACAACAAATAATATTTACATAATATCCTATTGAAGGGGATAACGAAAATGAAACAAAAAATTCGCATCGGTATGCGTAAAATAAAAAGCCTGATAGCCGTTACTCTTTCCTTTTTAATCTGGCAAGGGTTACGCCTTCTCTACCCCGCTATGGAGGTACATCCTGTTTTTGCATACATGTACGCCATTATAGAAATGCGTTTTGACCCCCAGGAAACAAAACAGTTTGCATGGCTTCGCATAAAAGCCACAATCATCGGTCTTTTCTCCGGTCTGCTCTTTTTAACAATTGCAATCGTTTTAGGATTTAGCGGGCAAAAGACATACCCCGAGATTTTGTGGGAATTTTTATTGTTGCTTGCTTCCTGCTTTGTCGCCCTCACGGTTGGAGAAATTTTTAAGTGCAAAAATTTTAGTGGCATTGCCGCGATTATCGCTGCCATCTGCGTTGTGTCAATCCATGGGACGAATCCATATCTATACGCTTCGATGCGAACCCTGCAAACGCTGATTGGCGTTGGCGCAGCCACCTTTGTTAACCTTTATATCGTAAACCCTGCAAAAAAGAAGAAAAAGCAAGTTTGACATAGCACTCGTTTATATATCCGCTCCCCCGCCGTTGTAAAAAAGTCAAAAACTATTGTATTTTTTTCCATTTTGTGATAAAATAATATGAAGACTTGTTAAGTAAAACTAATGAAATAAAGTAAAGGAGCAAACATATGGCAAAAACAGTTCAGGACATTATTAAAATGATCCAGGAAAACGACATAAAAATGGTTGATTTCAAAATGGTAGACGTTAACGGCCAGTTCCGTCACGTTACCATTCCCGCAAAGAATTTCTCTGAAAAAACCATGAAAAACGGCATCGGTTTCGACGCATCAAACTACGGCTACGCTGTGGTTGAAAAAAGCGATATGGTGTTCATTCCCGACCCGGATACCGCTACTATTGACCCCTTCTGCCAGATTCCGACCCTGTCTATGACCGGTAATGCCATGATTATCGATAATCCAGAGAACCGGCCTTTGGCACAGTATCCCCGTAATATTGTGCTGGCTGCCGAGCAGTATTTAAAAGACAGCGGCATTGCTGATACAATGCTGATTTTGCCTGAGTTTGAGTTCTATCTGTTTGACGAAATCGGCTGGGATGTAAGCCCCAATTCCATTGGTGTTTCACTGGATGCTCAGCAGGCACACTGGAACACTGCAGCAGAAGGCACCGGCTGTGTTGTTCCCAAACAGAAGAATTATCACATTGTTAAGCCCTATGACGTATCTTATGAAGCCCGCAGTGAAATGTGTATGCTCATTGACGAAGCCGGTATTAAGCTGAACTATCACCATCCTGAGGTTGGTGCTGCCGGTCAGTTTGAAATTGAACCTGAGCTGGGCAAAATGTCTGAAATGGCAGATGCTACCATGATGATTAAATACATCATTCACAACACCGCAAAAAAATACGGCATGTCTGCAACCTTTATGCCGAAGCCGGTTATGGGAGAAGCAGGTAATGGTATGCATGTTCATATGCTGCTCTTAAAAGACGGTCAGCCTGTGTTCTCTAAAGACGGTGGCTATGCGAACTTGAGCGAAGAAGCACACTACTTCATGGGTGGACTGCTTAAGCACATCGCTTCTCTGTGTGCGCTGACCAACCCCAGCACCAACTCCTTTAAGCGTTTGGTACCCGGTTTTGAGGCACCGGTTACCGTTGGTTATGCAACCTCAAACCGCAGTGCGGTTATCCGTATTCCGGCTTATGCTAAAGCCCCCGAATTAAGACGTTTTGAACTGCGTAATCCCGACGCTACCTGTAACCCCTACTTCTGCTATGCTGCCATCTTAATGGCAGGTATTGACGGCATTAAGAACAAAATCGACCCCCATGCAAACGGTTGGGGTCCTTATGACATGAATCTCTTCCACTTAAGTGATGAAGAAAAAGCAAAGCTGAAGCACCTGCCCACCTCCTTAGAGCAGGCACTGGATGCTTTAGAGGCTGACCATGACTACCTGACCGCAGGCGGTGTTTTCCCCGAAAGTCTGCTTGAAAACTTCATTAAAACCAAGCGTGAAGAATGCCGCCAGTTGGCAGCCATCCCCCATCCGGCAGAGTTTGACCGTTATTATAATCTATAATTTTAAGTAATTCCATCACCTAAAAAAGGGGTTGTATCAAAATGATTTCATTTTGATACAACCCCTTTTTATGCGTTTATACAGATTACGGTTCTGATTGTTCCTCTTCCTTTTTACTGAATCCAATGCTTAAATTTAGTTTTCCGTCATCCATGTAATCTGCTGCCAGCATGCGAATTGCCGCAATAGCAGGCACACCGAAAATCATGCCCCAAATGCCGAACAAGCCACCAAAAATCAAAATAGCAAAAATAACCCAGAAGGGGCTGACACCCACAGAATCTCCCAGAATTTTCGGTCCCAGCCAGATGCCATCAAACTGCTGCAAAGCAAAAATAAACAAAGTAACCCATATGGCAGGATAGATACCATCAACCAAAAGCGAAACCAACACTGCCGGCACCGCACCGATAAACGGACCAAAATACGGAATCATATTAAAGACCATCACAATTGCCGCCATAAGCACGGCATAGGGCACTTTTAAAAGGGAAAAACCAATCAGTGCCAAAACACCAATAATCAGCGAATCAACCATTTTTCCAAAGAAAAATTTATAAAAAATACTGCTGATTTTGTTTACATATCCACCCACACGGTTCATCGTTTCCTTCTTCAAGATGAGTCCAAAAACAGCACGTGTAATACGTAAAAGACTGTTTTTCTCAAGGAGTGCATAGGCACAAATCACAACACCCATCAGCCAATCCATCAGCGCATCGGTGACGCCCTTAACGCCCTCAACATAGCTCCACACATCCTGCATTAAAAGGCTCTGCATAATATCACGGGTGTTAATAGACTGTAAGAGCCCGTCAAGATGAAGCCGCTGCAACCATTCTCCTTCTTGGGTAAGTCCGTTTATAAATAACTCAATCTCGGTTAAATATTCAGGAAGCTTTTTCAAAAAATCTGCCAAGCTCACAGAAAGCCTTGGCAAAATCACGCTGATTGCCAAAACCAGAATTGCCACAAAGGAAAAATAAACCGTAAGCACTGAAATGCTTTTCCTGTACTTAACAAATCCCTTTTTTTTGCTGACAGCCAGCTTCTTTTCTAGCGCAAGCGTAGCAGGATAGAGAAAAAACGCCAGAATAAAACCAATAATAAAGGGCGTAAACAAAGAAACAATGCTGCTGACTGTTTTAAAAATTTCTGTCAAATTATCAAAGGTTTTATAAACCGTAATGAGTGCAACCCCAAATAAAAAAGCACCCAACCACCTTTTCCAATAAAAACCGTTTTTATCCAAGTTTCTTTCCTCCTGTTACTTCAAAAAGCGCTCTACAATATAGTCATGGGCTTCATTTTCTGCTTGGTCGCAAAGAGGCAAAAGGGCAATCTCTTCTCCATATTTTCGTAAGAGAGCCTTCGACAGAAGATAATCCGCCAATTTAGGATTTTTGGGGAGCAACGGCCCGTGCAAATACGTTCCCACCAAATTCTTATAGATAACACCGCAGCTTTGATCCTCTCCGTTATTGCCAAATCCGCGGCAGACCGTTCCAAGCGGCTTATAATCGCCGATTCGGGTTTTTCCGCTGTGATTTTCAAATCCTACAATATAGCCTGTTTCACCCATTAAATCAGACTGTATAACCACATCACCAATGTGCCTTGCAGCATCCGGTTCTGTGTCAATCTCCAAAACAGACAGCCCGTCTAAAGTTTCGTTCTTCAGCGGAAAATGCTTTCCAAGCATAGGATACGCTCCGCACAGCGCCAAAAGAACACCGCCGGACTCTACATACTCAGAAAGTGCCACCCTATCCCTCTGCAGGCGCTCACAAACCAATTTTTGCTCTCTGTCTGAGCCACCGCCCAAAACAATTATATCAAGCGCCGAAAAATTAATTTCATCATCTATGCCAAAGGTCTTGACCGCAGCATCTATATCTCGCCACAGCAGGCGGTTTTGCAGGGCAAGAATATTGCCCTTATCACCATACATATTTAAAAATTCGGGAAACAGATGCCCGATTATTAACTTCTTACGCTCCATAACCGGCACCGCCTTCCATTTCCTTTAAAATCTCCTGCATGGTAAATACAACCGTGTAATTCACCAGCGCATATGAAACTTCTCCCTCACCGGCAAGCAACCCGCAAACAGCTTCTTTTAAATCCCGGGTTTTCACCTGTTGTGACTCTGAAAAACCAACATGCTTCATCCGCAGCATTAAATCATCTGCACGATACCCCGTTACAACCAGATTTTTCACACTTTCATCCGAAAGCCGTTCAAAATCTACACTCCATATCCAGGAAATATCCTGCCCATCAGAGGGATTGTCATTCACGCCGATTAAAACGTTTTTCTTTCTCGTGTCTGCCATGACTGTGGAAAGTGCCTGATTAAAACCTGCGGGATTTTTAGCAAGATTTAAAATCACAGTTTTTCCGTTTATGGTAAAGCTTTCCATGCGCCCTGTTTGAGGCTGATACTCTGACAGCACCGCCTGATGGTCCGGTGCCTTATCCAGAACCAAAACCGCACCGCTGTAAGAAAGTGCAATGTTATAAACATTGTAAAATCCGCGGTAATCCACATCAAAGGCAGCGGTCTTATCCCCATGGGTCAGTTTAAAGGAAAGACCGTTTTCAAGACCCACACCATGCACCCGAAAGTCCGGTTCATGCCGACGGAAGTCGCAATTTGGGCAGGTAAAATTACCCAACTGACTGTAGTGATGATACGCATAAGAAAGAGGGCTGCCGCAGAAGGAGCAGAACCGACCTTCAGAGCCACCAGATGACTCTTCACGCACCTTTTCATCCACGCATACATAATAAGCAACCCGACCTGTTTCTTCGCCCAGCTGTGACACCACAGGATCATCGCCGTTTAAAACCAGCTTTGTCTCCGGTGAAAGGGCAAGCGCCCGGCGCAGAAAATCGACAGTTAAATCCACCTCTCCATAGCGGTCAAGCTGATCTTGAAACAGATTCGTAATGACCATATAGTCCGGTTTAATATGGGCAAAAACCTTAACGGTTGAAGCCTCATCCACCTCAAGGCAAGCAAAATCTGCATGCAATCTGCCCCATAAATCCGTTTTTTCACAAAAGGCACAGCAAACGCCCCAAATCATATTGGCGCCCAATTGATTGCAAACAACGCGATGTCCGGAAGATTCCAGCATTGCCGAAAGCAGCGTATTGGTCGTGGTTTTTCCGTTGGTACCGCACACAACAATAATATCCTGTTTAACCTGTCCGGCAAGCAAAGTCATAATACGGGGACAAATTTTAAGCGCTACCTGTCCCGGCATAGATGAGCCATTTTTTCCCAGCAGGCGGCTGGCAAAAATCGCCAGTTTGCATGCCCATATCGCAAGAATCAATCGAATTCTCATGGCATCTCCTCTCCATAACATCATTCAGTATGAATCATTTCCTATATTTATTATACACCTTTTTTTCTCTAAATCAAGGTCTGCAACAAGAAAGTAATATATTTTTCAATGTTTATTGTCCGCAAATGATCAGAAGCAATCACCAATCTTTTTAAAAATCATATCATGTAGTATAACGACGAAAAGGAGGTAAACGGTTATGGGATGCAATAACGGCTTATTCGGTGGTTCCGGCAACAACAGCTGCCTGTGGATTGTTCTGATCATCATCCTCTTGACTTGCTGCTGTAACGACTAATTGAATGCGGCAAAAGGCGGGAGAGCGTTATGCTCTCCCGCCTGAATTTTATTTATGAGTTCTAAAATGTTGTTTCCCGTAATATGTATAGGATAAGAGGTGAACACCATGCCAAGTACAAAAGAAATCATTCTCAGTCAACTGGCAGAGCCTTACTGCACATTGCTTTCTCGCATTTCCTTTTCCGGTTTAGAAGAAATCCGCTTCCGTGTGGGACGACCTGTCAGCTTGTACTACTATAACCGTATTTTGTTTCTTGCAGAATCCGGCACAACACAAACACAAAAAGACGCTAAACATGCAAGCAAAAATGAACTCGAGGCGCTAACTGCCTGCCTTTGCAATTATTCTGTCTATGCTTATTTAAATGAGATGAAAGACGGGTTTATTACCATTCGCGGCGGTCACCGCGTGGGACTTGCCGGCAAGTGTGTGGAAAAAAACGGGCAAATTTCGGGTATCTCCTCCATTTCCGGCATTAACATCCGTATCGCACGGGAATATAAGAACTGCGCAGTGTCGCTCATACCTCACCTGCACCTGGCAAACAGCGTTTATAACACGTTGCTTCTATCACCGCCGCAATGCGGTAAAACAACATATCTGCGGGATATAACACGGCTTCTTTCTGCCGACTTTAAAATAACCGTGGTGGACGAGCGTTCAGAAATTGCAGGAAGCTTTGACGGCATTCCTCAGTTCGACATAGGTCCCCAAACCGATGTATTGGATCGTTTCCCCAAAACTGACGGTATGCTTCTTGCTCTACGCTCCCTGTCTCCCCAAATCCTTGTAACAGACGAGCTGGGAGATGACCGGGATGCTGACGCTGCTTACAAGCTCTACGGCGCCGGTTGCCGGTTGATTGCCACCATGCACGGCGATAATCTTAACGAGCTTTCAAAAACAAAAAAAAGCCTACTCTCTTTATTTGATATAGCCATCCTGATGGGACGCCGTGATGGTCGCCCCGCAGTTTCATCCATTACACGATTGAGGTGATACATATGTTAAAAATGTTGGGCGCTATGCTTATTATAGCCGCTTGCACGTCTCTGGGCTTAAAAATTGTCATTAAAAAAAGAAAAACCTTAAATGCCATTCGAGAACTATCCGGTTCCTTGGGCGAAATTGCACACTCCATCGATTTTCGGCTGGACCCTCTCCCCGACGTAATCTGCCGCCTCAGCCAAGATCTGTTTTCAGAGGAAAATACCTTTATAAAACAACTTGCACGCCAAATAGAAAAACGTAGTCATCAGCCACTTTCTCTTATATGGCAAGCGGTATTGAGTCAATTTTCCCGGGAGAACGCACTCCCCGCCAAGGCAGAATCTGTTCTGTCTTCTTTGGGGGAAAGTCTGGGAAAGATGGATTACGAAACTGAGATAGACCGTCTGCACGCCGCGCAAAACTCCCTGATGTCCCTTTTGGAGGAAATGGAAGGGCAGCACGAAAAAACCGAAAAAATGGTTAAAAGCTTGGGCATTATTCTGGGAATTTTCATTGTAATTATCTTATTATAACACATAGAAAAGCCATTTAGGAAAGGAACGGACATATCATGGGCGTAGAACTCATTTTTAAAATTGCAGCCATCGGCATTGTGGTTAGTGTATTAAATCAGGTTTTGATTCGATCAGGTCGTGAAGAGCAGGCAATGATGACCACACTCGCCGGATTGATTGTGGTTCTTTTGATGATGCTGAATGAAATCAGTTATCTGTTTCAGACCATCAAAACCATCTTTAACCTATAGCCATGGATATAATAAAACTAATCGGCATCGGCATTTCCGGTGCTGTTGCTGCAATTGTACTAAAAGAATATAAGCCTGCATATGCCGTATGCCTCGGCATTATAACCTCTGCTGTAATTTTCCTGCTTACTTTGTCTGAAATCAATTATGTTTTTGATGTCATTGGCACAATCTCGCAAAAGCTTTCTCTGGATGCAAGTTACATAAAAACCATTATCCGTATTATCGGCATTGCGTATCTATCCCATTTTGGCAGCGAAATTTGCCGTGATGCCGGTCAGAACGCCATTGCGCAAAAAATTGAGTTTGCAGGCAAGGTCATGATTATTGCTGCCAGCATCCCTATTTTAACTGCCGTTTTAAATCTTCTGATTGGAATCTTACCGACATAAGGAGTCACCAATGAAAAAATTACTGTTTGCCATACCGCTCCTGCTTTTTCTTATCCTTTCTATGCAGGGCTATACCTATGCCCAAGAGCAAACCGCAGAACGCATTCTGCATGATACATTAAAATCGGTAGAGAGCATTGATTCTTCCAGCATTGATTTTACAGAAACCGCCGAAAACCTTTTAACCGGTGACATCTCCTTTTCCTTTGGGGATATTCTGAAAACGCTGCTTGACCTTTTATTTAAAGAGATAAAAGATAACCTCTCCGTGCTCATTAAAATGCTGGTGCTTGCAATTCTTGCCGGCATTCTCTGCAATTTACAGCAAGCCATGCCGGAAGGGGGTATTGGTGAAATTTCTTTTCTTGCCTGTTTTTCTGTCATTGCCGGACTTTCCGTCACAATTGTTGCCAATCTTTCAGAGCTTGCCGCCCAAACCATTGACAGCTTAATGCTGTTTATTGCCTCGCTGATGCCGGTGTTATGCAGCCTGGTCTCCTCAGCCGGACAAGTCGCCATGAACGGCTTTTATCCCGCCTTGTTTTTAGCCATGCAAACCTTTGTTGCCATATGTCAACAGTTTTTTCTACCTTTAATTACGGTTGTCACCGCACTTTCTGTTATCAATGCCATGAGTAACCGCTTTCAAATTTCCGGTTTAATTGGCACAACCAGAAAAATCATAAAGTGGGGACTTGGTCTTTTGCTGACGGTCTTTGTCGGCATTTTGGGCATACACAGCTTTTCTGCTTTCGCTACCGGCAGTGTTGCCGGACGAACCGTTAAATATGCACTTTGCAATTTCATTCCCATCGTGGGGAACGTACTGGCAGAATCCATAGAAGCAGTCATTTCAAGCATGCGGCTGATTCGGGGTGCCACCGGTATCACCGGTGTGCTGGTTCTTGTGTCAGCCTGTGCCCTGCCCCTGATTAAAATATTAATCGTTTCCTTTCTCTACCGTTTTGCCGCCGGCGTTGCAGAGCCCGCAACCGATAAGCGTATTGTTCTGCTGCTGATGGACCTGTCCGGCAACATCACCCTGATTTTTGCAATTCTTTTAATGGTGTCGGTTATGTTTATCATCAGCATTGCACTGCTTTGCGGATTCTTTTTTTAACAAACGGAGGAGAACGATGAATGTTTTAAATGAATATGCCGTTTCTATCATTGTGGTATCTCTTTTGGCAATTCTTTTAGAAAACCTTTTACCGGAAGGCGGCAGCAAAAAATATGTCGGTATTCTGATTGGTCTTCTTGTCATGCTGGTGATTTTAAAACCCTTAACAAAATTGCCGCATTATAATGCAACCTTTGCCATTCCTGAAATGCGACTGAGCGAAGATGACCTTTCCTTAAGCACACACCCATATATCGCTGAAAGCTTTGAAAAAAATCTGGCGCTTGCCATAACGGAAGATATCCACAAAACCTATGGTAGCACCGTCCGGTGCAGAGTAAGCTGCGACTTGAACGAAGTCGGGCAAATCATAGGCATTCGCCAAATTACCATAAACCCCTATTCACAGACTACAGCAATATATATTTCTGAAAAATACGGCATTGAGGAGGCACAAATTACCCCATGAAGCTAAATTTTGAAAAATATTTTGAAAAAATCACGAATACAAAAGGGCTTGTCATCATATTATTGATAGGGGTCAGCCTTCTTGTTTTACCCGGCCTTTTCCCAAAGAGCACATCTACGGAAAATACTGCAAAAGCCGCATCATGTTTTTCTGACCGCAAAGCCTATGAACAAGAGCTGGAAAAGCGACTTGCTCATATGTTATCCACCGTCAGAGGCATCAGTCACGTCAGTGTCATGATCACCTTAGAAGACGTCGGCGAAATGTATTATGCACAAAACGAAGCATATGACGAGAAAAATACCGATGACGGCACACTGACTGAAAAAGAGCGGCAATCCGAAGGCGCTCCGGCTTTAAAAAGCGATGCCCATGGCGGGCAGTCACCCATACTTTTAAAAACTGGTATGCCTAAAATTTCAGGTGTTTTAATCACTGCAAAAGGAGCTGATGATGCTACCGTTCAAGCTGCTGTTATCAGCGCTGTACGCGCAGTATTAAATGTAGCGCCCCATCGGGTGCAGGTTCTTTGCAAGGCATAAAACTAAGACTAAATGGAGGAACATTATGAAACTGATAGAAAAACTAACCCTCAAGCAATCCCCCAAAAACAAACCTAGAAAAAGACGGATGGTAGTATTACATAAACGCCAGATCACTGCCGTTTGCCTGCTGATTCTCATTGGCGTTGCCGGATATTTAAACTGGAGCTTCCAACAAGATGCAGTAGATCCTGAGGTTGCCGCCGTCTACAGTGAGGTGTCAAAAAAATTAGGTGAAGCCAAAATGGTCAGCAGCACTGCATCAGAAGAGCCGGATGCTTCTTCCGCTCAGACAAAAGACGATTACTTTACCCAGGCAAAATTAGAGCGTGATGTAAAACGCAGTGAGTCCATGGATATGCTAACGGAAATTTTAAATGCTCAGGGGACAGATAAAGCCGCCAGAATCCGTGCCGAAGATGAAATTCATATGCTCTCTGACTTTACGGAAAAAGAAATTATGATCGAAAATCTGATTCGGGCAAAGGGCTATGAGCAAACAGTTGTATTCATGGGTGAAAATCTAATTAGCATTGCGGTCAAAAGTGAAGGATTAAGCGAAGTTGATGCTGCCATTTTGCAGGATATCGCCGTCAGCACCACTACCTATCCTGCTGAAAAGATAAAAATTGTAGAAATTCAATAAAATGGGCTGTAGCAAAATGCACAGACCACGCAAAGCACCAAAGCGTTATGATAACGCCGCTTTTTGAAACGAAATTACAAAAAGTAAAGAAAAAGTTATGGTAGAAATTCGTTGTATAACGAATTTCTGAATAAAAAGAAGCTTTGCGCTTTGAATAAACTTCACCTCTCGGTGTACCATCGTACAACCTCGGGATTCAGTTTATCCAATCTGCACTATTTTGCGTCCATCCCTAAGAGGCTGTAGCAAAATGATTTCATTTTGCTGCAGCCTCTTTGTTCTTTAAAAAACTTTTAAAAATAAAAAAATTCTTCTTGACAATGTGTTATCTTTGTGCTATCATATATATGTTGTCAGGTTATGACACTAAAAACTGCATATGCGGATATGGCGGAATTGGCAGACGCGCTAGCTTCAGGTGCTAGTGGGAGCAATCTCGTGGAGGTTCAAGTCCTCTTATCCGCACCAAAAAGAAACAACAACTTTCTTACGAAAGTTGTTGTTTCTTTTTGATAAAGTATAATGCTATACATGCATCATGTTTACTTCGCAAATACGATATAGCCTCGTTTTATTCAATACCCTTTTTCATGGCTTTTCGTTTATAATAATTCATATAAAAAGTAAAAATCCTCGTATTTACATACGAGGATTTTTGGTAGCGGCGGGTGGATTCGAACCGCCGACCTAACGGGTATGAACCGTTTGCTCTGACCAACTGAGCCACGCCGCCATAAACAACAAATAGTATTTTACTATAAGTTTTGGCGTTTGTCAACCCCTTCTTTAAAAGTTAAATGTTTAAATTTTATTTTTTTCAATTTTATTGACAAGATAAAGTCCTAATCCTGCAACAAAAGCATCCAATACATTTAACAGGAAGCTTTATTATGAATGGAATTTGTATTTCTGATTACAAATATATCAAAAAAGGCTGCTATCCGGCAGTCTTTTTTGTCACAATCTCTCGAATTTTAATGTTTTTTGCTAACTCGTGATTTTAACATAAAAAACAGCATTTTGTAATACTTTTGTAAAGTTTTTTTATTATAATGTAAATGGAAAGATGTTTTCTGCGAACAAAAATTTTTACATAACTTGTATACTTGCGGCAAAAAGCTGCAAAAAAGGATGTGATGAAATGAGAAAAAATGAAACAAGCCCCAGAAAAAAGCAGGCTGAAAAAAGACGGACAGCAAAACAAATTGTTAAGCGGGTTCTTTTTATTGGTTGTACAATCTTAGTATTGCTAACTTCCGTTATTGCAGGTGCTGCATTTGGTTTTATTGATAACAGTACTGACTTGATTGCACAAGAATATAACCTGGAGTTTAGCTCAGTTGTATATTACACCGATGAAGAAACCGGTCAGCCAATTGAGTATGACCGCATGCACGCAGATCAAAACCGCATCTGGGTCGATTTGGAAAACACCCCGGAAATGCTCAGAAATGCTTTTATTGCCATTGAAGATGAGCGTTTTGAAGAACACAAGGGCGTTGACTGGAAGCGTACTTTAAGCGCTGTCATTGGTTATATTTTTAAGGGTAACAATTCCCACGGCGGTTCCACCATCACCCAGCAGTTGATTAAAAACGTTACCGGCGAAAATCAGCGTTCTCCCATCCGTAAAATTCAGGAAATTATCCGTGCACTAAATCTGGAACAAAAAATGTCAAAAGACAGAATTATAGAAATGTATATGAACACCATTTACTTGGGTCAAGGCTGCCATGGTGTTCAAACTGCATCCAATGTATATTACAGCAAGGATGTATCACAGCTTTCGTTGGCAGAATGTGCCTCCATTGCCGGCATTACGCAGTACCCCAGTAAGTATGATCCCCTGCTGAATTATGAGGCTCATAAAGAAAAGCAGGAATTGGTGCTTGGAAAAATGCTGGAACTGGGTTATATTTCTCAGGAAGAGCATGACAGCGCCGTGGCTGAGCCTTTAAAGCTGATAAAGGGCACTGCCAAAGTGGAAACCAGCAAAATTCAGTCTTATTACACTGACCAGATCATTATAGACGTTATGAATGACTTGATGACACGGAACAAAATGACGGAAAGTGAAGCGACCAAGGCTCTCTTTAAGGGTGGACTGAAAATTTACGCAAACGTTGACCCGAAAGTGCAGGAGGCTATGGAAGCTGTTTTTGAAAACAACCAGAACTTCCCCGGCTCCGGTGACAACAAACCCCAGGCAGCTATGGTTGTGATGGATCCCTACACCGGTCAGGTGAAGGGGATTGTCGGCGGTCGCGGCGAAAAAGTCGGCAACCGTGTTTTAAACCGCGCAACACAGTCCCTGCGCCAGCCCGGCTCCTCTATCAAGCCGCTTGCCGTTTATGCACCGGCTATTGATGCCATGTTAATCACGCTCCTTAAATGATTTCTTAGGTAAATCAATAATATCCTTATCTTCTAAGAAACATAAATCCTTATACTTACAAAACATACAAGATTCATTCTTGCCATCAATTCTTTTAGGTGCAATCTCAAAATCACCATTATGAATTCCCAAACTAGCCTTATCTAATAAATTACCAACTAAATTAATCATATATTCTTGGTCTTCTTTTTTATATAGTTTTGCATAACCATTAAATCCATCCTTAGTTAATGACATAGATTTAATATAACTACTACAACTAAAATTAGGATCAAGCATTTCAATTAAAGAAATATCCTTAACAGAATAACCTTGAAGATAAAAACTCTTCTCTAATTGAGTATAATAATCTTTTTTACCATCAAATATAACTAAATTAACCTTTTGAAGATAAATACCAATAATATTAATATTTTTACCAATAAACTTATCATATCTAGATAATAAATACATATATGAAGGAAGTTGTAAATGGAAACCATCCTCAATATTATCTAAAGATATAACATCCTTACCAGTCTTATAATCAATAATTGCAGCATAAACCTCATCATCAATAATAGTGTACATTAATTTATCAATGAAACCCTTAAATTCATAATCACCATTATCAACAATAATTTCAGCCTCTCTTTTAATAATATCTAATTTAGATAATGCTTCATGTTCTTTATTATAATTAATTAAAGGTAATAAAATCTCTTTCATTCTTTCAAAAAAGAATCTATCCTTACCATCA
>JAFWAT010000003.1 GCA_017507525.1 Clostridia bacterium
TAAATTTAATTAATTTTTTAATTAAGATACATTTATTGTACCTTTTTTTGTAGGAAAAATCAAGTATTTTCCTAAAAGTTTTCCATTAACCTTCGTTTTTGGTTTTGCTGGAAATAATCTGTTCCTGAATGCTCTTGGGAACTTCGTCATAGTGACTGGGCTGCATGGTATACTGACCACGACCCTGAGTCTTAGAACGCAGGTCGGTTGCGTAACCAAACATTTCAGACAGCGGAACGAAAGCAGCAATTGCCTGCGCACCGGGACGAGCTTCCATACCCTGAATCTGGCCACGACGGGAGTTTAAGTCACCCATAACGTCGCCCATATATTCTTCGGGAACAATAACGTCAACCTGCATAATGGGCTCTTTCAGCACGGGGTCACCCTTACGGCAAGCGTCTTTAAATGCCATAGAAGCGGCAATCTTAAACGCCATTTCAGAAGAGTCGACTTCGTGGTAAGAACCGTCATACAGAGTTACACGAACGTCTACAACGTTGTAACCAGCCAGCACACCGGACAGCATAGCGCCCTGAACACCGGCGTCAACAGCGGGGATGTATTCCTTAGGAATAGCACCACCGACGATTTTGTTAACAAATTCGTAACCGCTGCCGGCTTCAAGCGGTTCAACAGTCATCTTAACGTGACCGTACTGACCCTTACCACCGGACTGCTTAGCGTATTTGTTTTCAATGTCAACCGTCTTGCGGATGGTTTCTTTGTAGGATACCTGAGGCTTACCTACGTTAGCTTCAACCTTGAATTCACGAAGCAGTCTGTCAACAATGATTTCAAGATGCAGCTCACCCATACCGGCAATAATGGTCTGACCTGTTTCTTCGTCAGAATATGTCTGGAATGTGGGATCTTCTTCAGCAAGCTTAGCCAGAGCGATACCCATCTTTTCCTGACCTTCTTTAGTCTTCGGCTCGATAGCAACACGGATAACAGGATCAGGGAATTCCATGGATTCCAGAATGATCGGATGAGCAGGGTCACACAGAGTATCACCGGTTGTGGTGTTCTTAAGACCAACAGCAGCAGCGATATCACCGGAGTAAACCTTGTCAATATCTTTTCTGTCATTTGCGTGCATCTGCAGAATACGACCGATACGTTCCTTGTTGTCCTTAGTGGAGTTTAAGATGTGAGAGCCTGCATCCAGCGTACCGGAGTACACACGGAAGAAGCAGAGCTTACCAACGAAGGGGTCAGTCATAATCTTGAAAGCGAGAGCTGCAAAAGGAGCCTCGTCAGAAGAAGGACTTTCAACCTCTTCACCATCTTCGTTCACACCGCGGATAGCAGGGATATCGATGGGGGAGGGCATATAATCAACAACAGCATCGAGTAACTTCTGTACACCCTTGTTGCGGTAAGAAGTACCGCAGAGTACGGGGACCATTTCGTTAGCGATGGTTGCCTGACGGATAGCCTTTTTGATTTCAGCTTCTGTCAGCTCTTCGCCCTCTAAATATTTATCCATGAGTTCTTCGCTGGTTTCAGCAACGGACTCAAGCAATGCACTTCTGTATTCGCTGGCCTTGTCAGCCATATCTGCGGGGATTTCTTCCTCACGGATATCTTTTCCAAGGTCATCGTAATACACATATGCCTTCATGTTAACCAGGTCAATTAAACCCTTAAAGGTATCTTCAGAGCCGATAGGCAGCTGAATGGGAACAGCGTTACAATGCAGACGGGTCTTCATCATGTCTAAAACATTGTAGAAGTCAGCACCCATAATGTCCATCTTATTTACATAAGCCATACGGGGAACTTTGTAATTGTCTGCCTGACGCCAAACTGTTTCAGATTGCGGTTCAACACCACCCTTAGCACAGAAAACAGTTACGCTGCCGTCGAGGACACGAAGTGAACGCTCAACTTCAACAGTAAAGTCAACGTGACCGGGGGTATCGATAATATTAATTCTATGGTTCTTCCACTGTGCGGTAGTAGCAGCAGAGGTAATGGTAATACCACGTTCTGCTTCCTGTTCCATCCAGTCCATCTGAGATGCACCTTCATGAGTTTCACCAATCTTATGAATACGACCGGTGTAGAACAGAATACGCTCTGTTGTTGTTGTTTTACCAGCATCAATGTGAGCCATGATACCAATATTTCTTGTTTTTTCCAAAGAAAAATCTCTTGCCACAATCTTCCTCCTTTCTTCCATAATCGAATTAATTTCTGTTTACAAACCAGATGACTACCATCTGTAATGTGCATATGCTCTGTTTGCTTCTGCCATTTTGTGAGTATCTTCACGCTTTTTAACAGAAGCACCGGTGCCGTTCATAGCGTCCATGATTTCAGCAGCTAAGCGCTCTTTCATGGTTTTTTCGCTTCTCTGACGGCTGTAAAGTGTCAACCATCTCAGGCCCAGGGTCTGTTTACGTTCGGGACGAACTTCCATGGGAACCTGATAAGTTGCACCACCGACACGGCGAGCCTTAACTTCCAGCACGGGCATAATATTGTCCATAGCTTCTTTGAAAGCATCCAGGGGCTCCTTGCCGGTTTTCTCTTTGACAATGTCGAAAGCACCGTATACAATTTTCTGAGCTACGCCTTTCTTACCGTCTAACATGATGTTGTTGATCAGACGGGTTACAACCGTACTAGCGTACAGCGGATCGGGCAGTACCTCTCTTTTTGCAATAAAACCTCTTCTTGGCACTTTTCTTCCCTCCTTCATTAATTTTAAATGAAATCACAGGTACTCGGTCATTTTGACCGTTTGTGCACAGTACATATTTAAAGAAACACAGTTCTTCCGGTACCAGCACAGATGTGATTTTACTGTGAAGCTAAATCCTATTATTTTTTAGGACGCTTCGCACCATACTTAGATCTGCCCTGCATACGGTTAGCAACACCGGCGGTATCCAAGGAACCACGGATGATGTGATAACGTACACCAGGAAGGTCTTTAACTCTGCCGCCACGAATCAAAACGACACTGTGTTCCTGCAGGTTGTGACCAATACCGGGGATATAAGCCGATACTTCGATACCGTTTGTCAGTCTAACTCTGGCAAGCTTACGCAGAGCAGAGTTCGGCTTTTTCGGTGTCATGGTCTTAACAGCAGTACAAACACCACGTTTCTGCGGCGCACTGATATCGGTAGTTTTCTTCTTTAAAGTATTCAGACCCTTTAAAAGAGCGGGTGCTGTAGACTTTTTAACAGAAGTTTCTCTACCTTTTCTCACGAGCTGGTTAAAAGTTGGCATGAACTGGTTTCCTCCTTTCTGATTTCATTATGTAAGGAAAAACCCCTTACAAGTTATATCAAAACAACAACACAGGTTGCTCCTACGTCAATGCCGCAGGCACGACCCAGTTGCTGCTTGGTATCAAAGTAGTGAATTGGAAGCTGCTTATCTTTGCATAAAGCTTCAAAGGGTTCACGAATATGAACTGCAGCATCCTTTGCAACATAGACAGACTCAACTGTGTTTTGTTGAACTGCTTGTGTTGATTGTTTAATTCCGATTAAAAGACGCTTGCCTTTCAGATCGCTATCCATTTTGTTCACTCCGCTTTAGCGGTGCAGGAAAGACCTGACCGTAGTTGTATTGATGGAAAAATCCACCGACACACACTAAATTATTATAACACGCTTTTTGGGGAATGTCAACAAAAATTTTAAACACTTATATAATTCCAATTTAGAGGAAGATTAACCTCATTTTTTTAATCTCTAGCAAGCTTTTTATCATTATAATTTACTCTTTTGTATCTACATAATGACAAAAAAGCGTAGCCACTGTGAATTGGATAACAATTCATAATAGCTACGCTACTTTTAATAAATCGTAATCAGCTTAAGATATTTTGTATACCTTATGCTTCTTGGCTTGCCTCAGCTTCGCTTGATTCGGGCACAACATTTGAACCAATGTAATCATTGTTGTCCAAAATGAAGGAGCTGTAAGCTTCTTCAGCCTCCGTGCTGACAGCGTTTTCGATTCCGGTGTTCTGGTATTTCGGCATACCGGTACCGGCAGGAACCAGCTTACCGATAATAACGTTTTCTTTAAGACCAACCAGCGGATCAATCTTACCCTTGGTAGCAGCTTCGGTCAGGACACGAGTTGTTTCCTGGAAAGAAGCAGCGGATAAGAAGGAGTCTGTAGTCAGTGATGCCTTGGTAATACCTAAGATGATTCTTGTGCAGGTTGCAGGCTCTAAGCCTTTTTCAACAAGTTCTGCATTCACGGTTTCAAATTCGTTAATGTCAACCAGTGAACCTGCTAAGAAGTTGGAATTACCGGGCTCCTCGATTTTAACACGTCTCAGCATCTGACGAACAATAACCTCAATATGACGGTCGTTGATATCAACACCCTGGAGACGGTAAACACGCTGAACCTCCTGAATTAAGTATTGCTGTACAGCAGTAATATCTTTAATACGCAGAATATCGTGGGGATTTACGCTACCTTCGGTCAGCTCATCACCTTTATTAACGATATCGCCTTCAGCCACTTTGATTCTGGAACCATAAGGAATGAGGTATGTTTTAGCATCGCCGTTTTCATCGTCGGTAATAGCGATTTCACGCTTTTTCTTATTTTCAATGATGTTAACCTTGCCGCCGATTTCAGCGATAATAGCAAGACCCTTGGGCTTTCTGGCTTCAAACAATTCCTCGACACGAGGCAGACCCTGTGTAATGTCATCAGCAGTTGCAACACCACCGGTGTGGAAGGTTCTCATGGTCAGCTGTGTACCCGGTTCACCGATGGACTGCGCTGCGATAATACCAACAGCTTCACCAACGGGAACGGTATCGCCACTTGCCAGGTTTGAACCGTAACATTTAGCACAGATACCAACCTTTGCCTTACAGGTCAGAACGGAACGGATGACCGCACGTTTAACGCCTGCATCAACAACCTTTTTAGCCAATGCTTCTGTAATCAGTGTATTGGCTGCTACGATGACTTCACCGGTTTCGGGATGGCAGATATCTTCAAGCGCATAACGACCGTTTAAGCGGTCAAACAGGCCTTCAATCAGTTCCTTACCGTCGCGGATATCGAATACTTCAATACCGGCGGTGGTGCCACAGTCGTCCTCGCGAATGATAACTTCCTGGCTGACGTCAACCAAACGACGGGTCAGGTAACCGGAGTCAGCTGTACGCAGAGCGGTATCGGCAAGACCTTTTCTGGCACCGTGAGAGGAGATGAAGTACTCAAGAACGTTCAGACCTTCACGGAAGTTAGCACGGATAGGAATTTCGATGGTTTTACCGGAGGTATCGTTCATCAAACCACGCATACCTGCCAGCTGACGAATCTGGTTCTGGCTACCACGGGCGCCGGAGTGCGCCATCATGTAGATAGGATTAAATTTATCCAGATTATCCATCAAGGCCTTGGTAACTTTATCGTTGGTTTCATTCCAGGTTTTGATAACCATGTTGTAACGTTCTTCGTCAGAAATCAAACCACGTTTGAATTTCTTTGTAATCTTGTCAACGGCTTCTTCTGCTTCTGCCAGATACTGCTTTTTAGCTTCAGGAACCTTCATGTCGCTGACACTAACGGTTACAGCACCCTGAGTAGAGAACTTATAACCTAAAGACTTGATTCTGTCTAATACTTCGGCAGTTTTTGTAAGACCGTGAACACGAATACATTTATCAACAATTTTACCTAATTCTTTTTTGGTTGTTAAGAAGTCAACTTCCAGCTTCAGCTGATTTTCAGGCAGACTTCTGTCAACAAAGCCAAGATCCTGCGGAACGGCTTCATTAAAGATTAAGCGACCGACAGTAACATCAACCAATTCCTGACGGAGCACGCCATCGATTTCCTTCTCAAGACGCACTTTGATGGGTGCATGGATGCCAACAATGCCATTGGTGTAAGCCAGAATTGCCTCGTTGGGGCTGAAGAAGGTTTTACCGGTGCCGGGTTCTTCCGGATTGTCAATGGTCAGGTAGTATGCACCCAGGACCATATCCTGCGTCGGAACGGTTACAGGGCGACCATCCTGCGGTTTTAACAGGTTGTTCGCAGAAAGCATTAAGAAACGTGCTTCTGCCTGTGCTTCAGGAGACAGGGGAACGTGAACAGCCATCTGGTCGCCGTCAAAGTCGGCGTTATAAGCAGTACATACTAAGGGATGCAGCTTCAGCGCACGGCCTTCAACCAAAACGGGTTCAAATGCCTGAATACCTAATCGGTGCAGAGTCGGTGCACGGTTTAACAGAACGGGATGTTCTTTGATAACGTCCTCTAAAACGTCCCAAACCTCGGGTTTTACGCGCTCAACCATACGTTTTGCGCTCTTAATGTTATGTGCTAAGCCGTCATTCACCAGCTTCTTCATAACGAAGGGTTTGAACAGCTCGATTGCCATTTCCTTAGGCAGACCGCACTGATAAATCTTTAACTCAGGGCCAACAACGATAACGGAACGGCCGGAGTAGTCAACACGCTTACCCAAAAGGTTCTGACGGAAACGACCCTGCTTACCCTTTAACATATCGGAAAGGGATTTTAAGGGACGGTTACCGGGACCTGTAACGGGACGGCCTCTGCGACCGTTATCAATCAAAGCGTCAACAGCTTCCTGCAACATTCTCTTTTCGTTACGAACAATGATTTCCGGTGCGCCTAAGTCAAGTAATCTCTTTAAGCGGTTGTTACGGTTAATCACACGACGATATAAGTCGTTTAAGTCAGAGGTTGCAAAACGACCGCCATCCAGCTGCACCATGGGGCGCAGTTCAGGAGGAATAACCGGCACAACATCTAAAATCATCCATTCAGGCTTGTTGCCGGAGAGACGGAAGGATTCTACAACTTCCAGACGTTTTAATAAGCGGATTTTCTTCTGACCGGAAGCGCCCTCTAAGTCAAGTTTCAGCTCTTTGGACATTTCCTCCAGGTCAATTTCCTGCAGCAGCTCTTTAATGGCTTCTGCACCCATGCCTGCACGGAATCTATCACCGTATTTTTCAGAAAAATCACGGTATTCTTTTTCAGACAGAATCTGTTTTTTCTGCAGTTCGGTACGAGTGCCGGGGTCAATGACAACATAGGCTGCAAAATAGAGTACCTTTTCAAGCATTCTGGGAGTCATATCAAGAAGCAGACCCATACGGGTGGGAATGCCCTTGAAGTACCAGATATGAGAAACTGGAGCAGCCAGTTCAATGTGACCCATACGTTCACGACGAACGCGGGAACGGGTTACCTCAACGCCACAACGGTCACAAATGATGCCTTTATGGCGGATGCGTTTATATTTTCCGCAGTGACATTCCCAGTCCTTCTGCGGACCAAAGATACGCTCACAGAATAAACCGTCAGGCTCAGACTTAAGCGTTCTATAGTTGATGGTTTCCGGTTTTTTCACTTCGCCATGAGACCATTCACGGATCATTTCCGGGGAGGCCAGGCCGATTTTAATTGCTTCAAATGAATTTTCAGACAACCGTTTCATCTCCATTCTGAATTTATTCGCCGCTCAACGATAGCGGCTCGTCCGTTAAAAGGTAAGTCTTACAGCAGGTCAAGATCGTCAACGAAATCGCCTTTTTCATCGCTGAAGTCTTCCTCGAATTCATCTTCTAAAGAATCATCGAAATCATCACCGGGTTCTTCTTCCATGTCGTCCTCGATGAAATCATCAAGTTCTTCGTCACCGCTGACGTCATCGTCATCGTCATTTAAATCTATGTCGATGAATGCGGCATCGTCTTTAATGGTCAGACCCATTGAGGATTCTTCTTCCTCTTCGGAAGAATCTTTCAGATGGATTTCGTTCATGTTTTCGTCCAGAGCCCGAATGTCAAGACACAGTGACTGCAGTTCTTTAATGAGCACCTTGAAGGATTCAGGAATGCCCGGCTTGGGAACGCTGTCGCCTTTAACAATGGATTCGTAGGTCTTAACACGACCGACAATATCGTCAGACTTAACTGTCAGAATTTCCTGCAGGGTATATGCTGCACCGTATGCTTCCAGTGCCCAAACTTCCATTTCACCGAAACGCTGACCGCCGAACTGTGCTTTACCACCCAGCGGCTGCTGCGTAACTAAGGAGTAGGGACCGGTGGAACGTGCGTGAATCTTGTCATCAACTAAGTGAGCAAGCTTCAAGATATACATAATACCAACAGTAACACGATTATCAAAGGGTTCACCGGTTCTGCCATCATATAAAATGGTTTTACCGTCCCGGTCAAGACCGGCCTTGTCTAATGTGTCCATAATATCAAATTCGTTTGCACCGTCAAATACCGGTGTGGCAATCTTCCAGCCAAGCTCACGGGCTGCCCGGCCCAGGTGAACCTCCAAGACCTGACCGATGTTCATACGGGAAGGTACACCCAACGGGTTCAGTACGATTTCAAGGGGTGTGCCATCCGGCAGGAAGGGCATATCCTCTTCCGGCAGAATGCGGGAAATAACACCCTTGTTACCGTGACGACCAGCCATTTTGTCACCCACAGAAATCTTACGTTTCTGCGCAATGTAGCAACGAACTAACTGGTTAACACCCGGGGGAAGTTCATCACCCTTTTCACGGTCAAATACAATAACGTCAACAATGATACCGGCTTCACCATGAGGAACACGGAGAGAGGTATCACGGACCTCACGGGCTTTTTCGCCAAAGATTGCACGAAGCAGTCTTTCCTCAGCGGTCAGCTCGGTTTCGCCCTTAGGTGTTACCTTACCGACTAAGATGTCACCGGAGCGAACCTCAGCACCGATACGGATGATACCGCGTTCGTCCAGATCTTTTAATGCATCTTCACCAACATTGGGGATATCACGGGTGATTTCTTCTGCCCCAAGCTTGGTGTCACGGGCTTCGCATTCATATTCTTCAATATGGATGGAAGTCAGCACATCATCACGAACCAACTTTTCGGAAATCAGCATAGCATCCTCGTAGTTATAACCTTCCCAGGTCATAAAGCCGATGAGAATGTTTTTACCTAAAGCAATTTCGCCATGGTCGGTTGAAGGACCGTCAGCAATGATGTCGCCTTTCTTCACCTTGTCACCTTCAGCAACAATGGGCTTCTGGTTAATGCAGGTACCCTGGTTGGAGCGGGTGAATTTGATAAGTTTATGTGTTTCCAGATTTCCGTTTTTAGCTTTAATTGTAATTTCGTCGGCGCTTACCTTAGAAACAACGCCGTCTTCTTTTGCCAGAACAACAACACCGGAGTCTTTCGCAGCTTTGTATTCCATGCCGGTACCGATGATGGGGGACTGGGTTTTTAAAAGAGGCACAGCCTGACGCTGCATGTTTGCACCCATCAGGGCACGGTTTGCGTCATCGTTTTCCAAGAAGGGAATCATTGCCGTAGCAACAGAAACCACCTGCTTGGGAGAAACGTCCATAAAATCGACCTGAGAAGCTTCAACTTCTAAGATATCATCTTTAAAACGTGCTGCAACCTTTTTGCTGACAAACTTGCCGTTTTCATCCAGCGGTTCGTTTGCCTGCGCAATGGTGTACTGGTCTTCAATGTCAGCAGTCATATAGATAATTTCATCGGTAGCAGTACCGGTTTCTTTATCTACACGGCGATAGGGCGCTTCTATGAAGCCGTATTCGTTGATTCTTGCATAGGTAGAAAGCGAAGAAATCAAACCGATGTTCGGACCTTCAGGGGTCTCAATGGGACACATTCTGGAATAGTGAGAATGGTGAACGTCACGAACTTCGAAGCCTGCACGGTCACGGGACAAACCGCCGGGACCTAAGGCTGACAATCTTCTTTTATGTGTCAGCTCAGACAGGGGATTTAACTGATCCATGAACTGAGAGAGCTGAGAAGAACCAAAGAATTCTTTAATGGTTGCTACAACAGGACGGATGTTAATCAGTGCCTGCGGCGTAACAACGTCTAAATCCTGAATGGTCATGCGTTCGCGAACCACACGCTCCATACGGGAAAGACCGATACGGAACTGGTTCTGCAGAAGCTCACCAACACAACGCAGACGACGGTTGCCTAAGTGGTCAATGTCATCGGTTGTGCCGATGCCGTATAACAGACCAATCTGGTAGTTGATAGAAGAGAAGATATCATCAATAGTGATATGATGGGGAATGAGCTCATCAATCCGGCGGCTGATTGCTTCACGGATAGACGCTTCATCTTCGTTTTCTTCTAAGATTTCATTTAATACATTTAAGCAGACCTTTTCGTGAATGCCCATATCAGAGCAATCAAAGTCAACATATTCAGATAAGGTAACGGTATTATTAGAAAAGACTTTAATGGCTTTTCCGTTAATATCCAGAATAACCTGATTAACGCCGGCAAGCTCAGCTTTCTCTGCCACTTCTCTTGAAATGTAGCTGTCAGCAGCGAGCAGCACTTCGCCGGTGCGGGGATCTGCAATGGCTTCTTTTGCGGTAAAGCCGGTAATACGGCTAGCTAAGCCCAGCTTTTTGTTAAACTTATAACGGCCGACTTTTGCAAGGTCATAACGTTTGGGGTCAAATAAAAGACCCATTAACAAAGAGCGCGCGCTTTCAACTGCCGGCGGCTCACCGGGACGGAGCTTTTTATAAATTTCAATCAGTGCATCGTCCTGAGACTGAATGGAAGCGCTCCTCTCCAAGGTGTTTAAGAGAGCCTCAGTTTCACCAAAGAGGGTTAAAATCTGATCATCGGTAATCACGCCTAAAGCACGGATTAAAACGGTGATAGGAATTTTTCTGGTTCTGTCGATACGAACGGATAAAACATCGTTAACATCGTTTTCATACTCAAGCCATGCACCGCGGTAGGGGATGACAGTAGAGCTGTAGAGCTCTTTACCGGTCTTATCATGCTCCATAGCATAATAAATGCCGGGAGAACGAACCAACTGGCTGACGATAACACGCTCAGCACCGTTGATGATAAAGGTACCCTGGTCTGTCATCAGAGGGAAATCACCCATAAAGATTTCCTGCTCTTTAACTTCACCGGTTTCCTTATTAATTAAGCGAACGCGGGCTTTTAAGGGTGATGCATAGTTTGCATCCCTCGTTTTACATTCCTCAACGTCGTACTTAACCTTGTCCTCCAGCTTGTAATCAATGAATTCCAAAACCAGATTGCCGGTGTAATCTGTGATCGGGGAAATGTCATGAAAAACCTCTTTTAAGCCCTCGTCTAAAAACCACTGATAGGAGTCCTTTTGAACTTCAATCAGGTTTGGCATGTCCAGGACTTCGTCGATTTTCGCATAACTCATTCTGACATTTTTGCCTAACTGGATCGGATGCACCATTACCTAGATCACCTCATTTATATTTTTCGAACCATTATGTACTGCCTGCTGTCTAGCAGAAAACCGAACTTTAGGCAGGGAATTTCTGCCAATCGGTACGCACAATAATCCTAATTTTGACTTATAATGCAATTTATAATACTATCATAGTCAAGTAAATATGTCAAGTGTTTCTTTAAAAATTTTTTCTGTTTTTTTAATTTTGTAAGATGCTTCCATGTTTTTGTTGCAATATAGAAGAAAATCTTACTTTTTTTCTTTATTCTGCGGCAAAGGTGTGCTATAATTAAAAAGGAAGAAAGCTTTCGGGAGGTATTTATGAAAAAATCAATCTATGCATTGCTCATTTTGGTGTTGTGCGCTATATCTGGCTACCAGATTTCAGAATATATACCGACTCAAACCGACACACAGGGAAAGCTTGCGGTTTCTTTTATTGACGTTGGTCAGGGAGACAGCACCTTTATTGAATTTCCCGGAGGTAAAACGGCTTTGATAGATGCCGGGGAAGCAGATTACAGTGAAACAGTTATTGCCTATTTACAAAGTCGGCAATGTAAAACCATTGATTATGTCATTTGCACGCATCCTCATTCTGACCACATCGGTGGCATGGCAGAGGTACTTACAAGCTTTGATATCGGTGAGATTTATATGCCCCGGGCGCCCCACACCACCAATACCTATGAACGGCTGCTTTTAGCTGTTCAAAACAAGGGCTTAACGATTCATACGGCAAAGGCAGGCGTCACTATTTCGGTGGAGCCGGAGGTCACCATGACCATGGTGGCACCAAACGCAGAATCTTATGAAGAGATGAATGATTATTCGGCGGTGGTGCGTTTAACCTATGGAGACAATGCCTTTTTGTTTACCGGTGATGCAGAAACGGTTTCGGAAAAAGAAATACTAGATAGCGGTCAATCCCTTGGAGCAGATGTATTAAAAGTGGGGCATCACGGCTCATCTACATCCACGCATAAAAATTTTTTAAAAGCGGTTGCCCCTAGCTATGCAGTTATTTCCTGCGGTGATGGTAACGACTATGGGCATCCCCATAATGTGATTGTTAATCGCTTAGAAAATTGCGGTGCTCAAATTTACAGAACAGATTTACACGGTACGGTTTTGGCGATATCTGACGGCAATCGGATTGCGTTTGTAACGGAGGAGGAATAGAGCATGTTGTTTGTTGTAGACAGAATTGAAGAGGGGCAGCTTTTTTTAGAGGATGAATCAGAACAGTTGTTTGCAGTGCCCCGTGAGATGATTCCCGGTGTAAAAGAGGGAGATTGCATAGATATTTCTATTAATAGGAAAGAAACAGAAAAACGGCGTGACAATGTACGCCGTTTAATGGAAGAATTATTTCGTGATTAGGTCATTTTTTTAAGTGGGTTTTCAGTTCGTTCCAAAGCTCGACCAATTTAAAGGAAGGCTTTATGGTAATGCTGTCTGATTCGCAAATCATGGAAAGGCTTTCCGGCTTGAGGGATTCCTTTAAGACAGCCAATGCGTCTTGGTCTAATGTGCCATTCGTACTTCCGGTAAAGCACAGAGGCGGATACATGACGCACCACCAATTTTGCCCGTCACCTTCACCGATGATAATGCGAACAGCGTTGTAGGTTCCGGCAGGCAGGGTTAGATTGTCGTAGGTTTTTTGCGGGAAATGAAAGCGGCCGCGAGAAACGGCAACGGGATATGTGTATCCGTTTGTTTTGATTTCATCTTGGCAAATTTCTGTAATCTCTTTGTCTGACAGTAGCTTTGGTGTTTGCTTTGCTTCCGATAACAGCCGGTTGCGAACCTTGAGCTTTAAAGCCTGATCTTCCGGTGTATCGCTGTTTGCAAGAATATGCAGCCTGACAATGCCTGAGGATAGGTCACGGCCGATATCTTCTGAGGCAGATACCCATGTAAAAATGAGAAGCAGCGCTGCAAGCAGAGAAAAGGCGAGGGTATTTTTCATATTGATCACTCCTGCATACAGTATAGACAAAAAAATACGGTTTAAACATTAGTATTTTAACAAATTTACTATTGCATTTTTATGCATGGTATTGTATAATAATACAAAATGGTTTTGATGAGAAAGGAAGATTTTAATGATTCGGGTTGGAATTTTAGGTGCCACCGGTTATGCAGGCAGCGAGCTGGTGCGTCTTTTACAAGGTCATGGCGGGGTAGAACTGACCATGGTCACCTCTAAAAGCTATGAAGGGCAGAAAATGTCTGATGTATATCCGGCACTACGTGGTGTTTGCGACCTGGTGCTTTCTGCGCCGGACCCTGAGAAGGTGGCAGAAAACTGTGATTTGGTGTTTACAGCTTTGCCTCACGGTGCCTCAAAAGAGATTATTCCCAAATTATATGAACTGGGTCTTAAGGTCATTGACTTATCCGGTGACTACCGCTATAATGATAAGGCGGTATATGAAGAATGGTATAAACAGCCCCATTCCTCACCGGAGCTGTTAGATGTATCTGTTTACGGCTTGCCTGAACTGCACAGAGAGGAGATTAAAAAGACAAATCTGGTTGGCAACCCCGGTTGCTATACCACCTGTTCTATTTTGGGTTTAGCGCCCCTTTTAAAGTACGGGGCAATTGATACAAAGCACATTGTCATTGACGCGAAATCCGGCGTTTCCGGTGCCGGTCGCGGTCTTTCGGTTGACTATCATTTTTGCGAATGTACCGAGAGTATGAAAGCATATAAAGTGGCAACACACCGTCACACCTCTGAAATTGAGCAGGAGCTTTCCTTAGTTGCCGGCGAAGATATTAAGCTTTCCTTTACGCCGCACCTGGTGCCCATGAAGCGTGGCATTTATGCAACCATTTATGCAGATTTAAAGGAAATGAAAACCAAAGAAGAAATTCTGGCTTACTATCATGAATGTTATGATAATGAACCCTTTATCCGTATTTACGACGAAGGTCTGCCGGAAAGCAACCATGTTGCAGGCTCAAACTTTGTTGACATCGGCGTTTGTGTTGATAAGCGTTTGGGTCGGGTTATCATCGTCAGTGCCATTGACAACCTGGTTAAAGGTGCTGCCGGTCAGGCTGTGCAGAACATGAACCTTTTGTGTGGCTTGCCCGAAACAAAAGGCTTGACAGCACCCGGATTTTATCTGTAAAAAGCAGGAGGAAGAACAATGCAGGAATTAATTAAAAAGGCAGGTATTTTGATTGAAGCTCTGCCTTACATACAAAAGCTTTATAACAAAACTGTTGTTATTAAATATGGCGGCAATGCCATGATTAACGAGGAATTAAAGCACTCGGTTATGGAAGACGTAACGCTGCTTAAATACGTTGGTATGCACCCCGTTGTGGTTCACGGCGGCGGTCCGGATATTTCAGCAGCACTCAAAACCTATCAGATTGAAAGCAAGTTTGTTGGCGGTCTCCGCGTGACGGATGCCCAGACCATGGCAGTTGCCCAGATGGTTTTAGTGGGCAAAACCAACAAAGAAATTGTATCCCTTTTAAACCAGTATGGCGGCAAGGCTGTGGGCATTAGCGGTATTGACGGACATTTGATTGAGTGTGAACCGCTAGATGCAGATGGTGACGGAAATCCCGTTGATTTGGGTTATGTGGGTAAAATCGTAAAGATTAACACAGAGCTTTTAACCAAACTGACAAATGATGAATTTATCCCCGTCGTTGCCCCCATCGGTATGGATAAACAAGGTCAGAGCTATAACATCAATGCAGACACAGTAGCTGGTGCCATTGCAGCGGCGGTAGAGGCTGAAAAGCTCATGTTCTTAACAGATGTTGAGGGTGTGAAAGACAAAGAGGGTAACATTATTTATGCCATGACGCCGGAAAAAGCTTGTGACTTAATTGAAGACGGGACAATCAGCGGCGGTATGATTCCCAAGGTTCGGGGCTGTATTGAAGCGGTGAACGAGGGCGTTAAGCGCGTGCATATTATTGACGGCAGAATTCTGCACTCTATTCTGCTTGAAATTTTTACAGATACCGGTATTGGTTCTATGTTTACCAAGGAATCATAAAACGGTTTATTCAAAATTAGTTTACATAATTACCATGGATTTACGCTTGTAATCCATGGTTTTTTTGTGTTATACTGTGGCATGGATATTCTTTTGGATATATACATTTGACGAAAAGGAGGAACCGATGTATGAAAAAACGGTGGATTCTGCTTATTGCACTATTTTTGATGCTGGCGATTACACCGGCAAACGCTTCCGCATCGATTGACATAAACTTTGACACACCCATTACATTGACCGTAAACAATACCTTGATTAAGACAGATACCGATCCATTTTTATATCAAGGCTCCACCTTTGTGCCCATTCGCTTTATCAGCGAAGCGCTGGGTGCTGACAGTGTAGAGTGGAACGGCGCAAAAAATGAGGCGGTAATTGTATACGGCGAGAAAATTATTCGCCTTCCAAAAGGGAAGAAAGGCGGCTATATAAACGATCGGTATGTTACCATTCCCAGTGGCGTACAGCTTGTGAACAACCGGATTTATGTGCCGGTTCGGTTTGTGTCAGAAGAGCTTGACTGTCAGGTTAACTGGATTTATGAAACCTATACGGTAGACATTCGGAAAAAAGGTGTGGTTGTACCCCATGAGCTGGTTGGGAAACGAAGCTACACCGATGATGAAATTTACTGGCTATCCAAAATCATTCACGCTGAAAGCCAGGGGGAGCCTATGACAGGGAAAATTGCTGTGGGGAATGTGGTTTTAAACAGAGTGGAAAGCAGGGACTACCCCAACACGATCTATGGCGTTATTTTTGACAAAAACCACGGTGTTCAGTTTTCTCCGGTATTAAACGGCACCATTTATCACACCCCCTATGGTGACAGCATTATTGCTGCAAAACGTGCTTTAGAAGGGGAGAGCCATGCAGGAGAAAGCTTGTTTTTCTTAAATCCGCGGATTTCGGAGAATTTCTGGATTCCCAAAAACAGAACCTATTTTACAACCATAGCAAATCATGATTTTTATCTGTAATATAAATACAAGGGTGCTCCCCCGATTTGTGGGGACAGTATAAAAAAGGCTCCTACCGTAGTGATTCTTAAAATTTAAACAACAGACTGACATCGTTTTTTTCAAGCGGTGTCAGTTTTATTTTTAATTGTGTTCTTTCGTTGTTGTAAAATATTAATTAGAAAAAATAAGGAAAATGGCATAAATCACTTCCTAAATCGTACAATACTTAATATCATGTTAGTTGTTGAGACAAAAATCTTAGGTGACGTAAGATGCAGGACATCGTAAAACTTGTATTAAAAATCTGTGGGAGAGGTTGCATGTTCCTAAGCAGTTTATGAGATTTTGAAATACAAGGAATCTAAGATTTTTTGTGGTGAAAACATATGCAAGCACAAGAATTTTGCTAGCTTTTAGTCACACTAACTTTGTTGCTCCTTGGTTGACTAATATAGTGAAATGTGATACTATAATATAATTAGAAAATAGATGTAGAAAGTGAGGTAGTTTTGTGAAGGCGATTGTCATTTACAAGTCAAAATACGGTTCGACAAAAGCCTATGCCCGATGGATAGCAGAAGCGCTGTCTTGCGAGGCGTTGGATGCAAAAAACGTAAAGATAGAAGATTTAGCTCCTTATGACACGGTGATTTATGGCGGCGGTTTGTATGCAGAGGTCATAGCCGGCGTAAGCCTGATTACCAAAAATCTGGAGCGGTTAAAAGATAAAAAACTGGTTGTGTACTCAACCGGCATAACGCCTTTAGATTGTAGGGATTATTACGACAAATTGGTTTTAGAAAAGAACTTTAAGGGTGATAGTCTGTCATACATAAAGGTCTTTAATTTCCTTGGTAAAATGGTGTTGTCAGAACTCTCGCTTCCTCACAGAACGGCGATTCGAGCGTTAAAGAAGCTCATGAGAGGCAAAGAAAAACCAACAAAAATGGAAAAACTGCTCATAGAGCTCTGTGATGCTGACGGCGATTTTACAGATAAAAATGCCATTTTTGATTTGGTGGCATACGTAAACAACCAGACAAAACAACAGGCGTGAAACAATGTTAAAAAGATTATCTGCACCAACTGATTTTCTTGCTGTTTTTCGGGTGCTTGGAGGGGTATAACAGCAATTTTCTATCAGTTTGCTAAATGGAAGAGCAAAGCAATTTAATAAAAAATAATGTAAATACACAGGAGGTTACTATGGCAGAGAACACAAAAGTAAAAGTAGAAATGGAAAATGGTGGTACCTTTACTATCGAATTATTACCGGAATTTGCACCGGAAACAGCGGCTAATTTTGAAAGATTGGCAAGAGAAGGTTTTTATGACGGCGTTGTTTTTCATCGCGTGATTGACGATTTTATGGCACAGGGTGGTGACCCCACCGGTACCGGCATGGGTGGCAGCGGCACCAACATCCGCGGCGAATTTTTGCAGAACGGCTTTGCACAAAACAAGCTGTCTCATGAGCGCGGCGTGGTTTCTATGGCACGCTCTATGGACCCCAATTCCGCCAGCAGCCAGTTCTTCATTTGCTATGCAAACTGCACCTTTTTAGACGGTCAGTATGCGGCCTTCGGCAAGGTTGTTGAAGGCATGGAAACGGTTGATGAATTTTTGAAGGTAGAGCGCCGTGGTCCGGAAGGTGGCACTCCTGTAGAGCCAATCAGAATGAAAAAAGTAACGGTATTATAAAACATATAAGGAGATGGCAAAATGCCTGAAACGAGTAAGGTTTTAGCTTTTGACTTTGGTGCATCCAGCGGAAGGGCCATGCTTTTTAGTTATAACGGTGAAACACTTTCCGTTGAAGAAATGCACCGCTTTTCCAATGACCCCGTTACAGTTGGCAGTAGCTTTTACTGGGACATTCTCAGATTGTTCCATGAAATTAAAACCGGTATTTTAAAAACCATGCATGCAGGCCATACGGATATTTTATCCATTGGTATTGATACCTGGGGTGTTGATTTCGGTCTGTTTGATAAAAATGGAAACCTTTTGGGTAACCCCTACCATTATCGTGACCGCCGGACAGAGGGCATGCTTGAACAGGCAGATAAGGAAGTCGGAAAGCGGTATATTTTTGACCATACCGGTATTCAGGCTATATTTTTTAACTCTTTATTCCAGCTCATGGCAATGCGTCAGGAGCCGTTACTTGCTATAGCAGAAAGACTATTATTCACACCGGATATTTTTAACTATTTTCTCACGGGTGAAATGAAAAATGAATATACCATTGCATCTACCTCTCAGCTACTTAATGCCAAAGAGAGAACCTGGGATACAGAGCTTTTGGAAAAATTACAGATTCCCACCAAGCTGTTTGGGGAATTGGTTCAGCCCGGCACGGTTATCGGCCATCTGACAGATGCGCTGTGTGAAGA
>JAFWAT010000048.1 GCA_017507525.1 Clostridia bacterium
AGCACTCTTTATGGTTGAAGATATTATGTACTTCGGTCTGCCTTTAATTTCCTCATAAATACGTGCAATATAGTAGCCTATGATTCCAAGGCTTATCATAATGATGCTTCCTATGAATATGGTTATAATTATGACTGTTGTCATACCTTCAAGCGCTCTGCCGATTATTTTATCAATCAGTGCCCATACACCGAAGATAACGGATATTGTAAGCATGATACTGCCGAGCGCGGTTACAATTTGCATGGGTGCAGTAGAGTATGATGAAATATTTGAAAGTGCATACTTTATAAGTCCCCGTGTTGACCATTTGGATTCACCGTCAATACGCTTTTTAACATCATATTCAACCGTTGCTTTGTTGTAGCCTACCCAATAAGAAATGGCTCTGAAAAAGCCTCTTTCGGGCATTTTATTAAGCACAGCAACAACCTTTCTGTCTAAAAGCTTAAAATCTGATGAATTGGCCATATCAAAGCCTGCCATACGGCTAATAGCAGAATAGAAAATTTTTGCACCAATACTGTACAGTTTCTTTTCCTGCCCGCGTTCTTTTTTAATCCCTTCAACAATTTCGTAACCTTGTTCCCACAAGCGATACATTTCAACTATCTTTTCCGGTGGATGTTGAAGATCACAGTCAATGATAACGGCACAATCACCGTTGACTGCAGAGAGTCCTGCCGATATAGCAGATTCTTTCCCAAAATTCCTTGAAAAATGCAGTCCTATTACATTTTCTTTCTCTGCCGAGAGTTCTGCTATCATTTTATAAGTTTGATCCTGCGAGCCATCATCTACAAAAATAAACTCACTATCAATATTGTTTTCTGTAAGCAGAGAATATATTACATGGTAGGCACTTTTTATACATTTTTCTTCATTGTATGCAGGAATAATTACGGATAACATAAAATCACCTTACTGTTTCTCAAATAATTTTTCTAATTGTGTAACAGGCATCGGACGGTAAAAATAATACCCTTGAAGCATATCACATCCGGCACTTACTACTGTTTGTTTGTGTTTTTCTGTCTCTATGCCTTCACATAGCGTCTTAAAGCCTAAATCATGAGCGGTTCTGATAATATTTTTAAGAATTAAAAATCCTGACTCCGTTGTTGCCTTTTGCGTTATTGCTTTATCGATTTTTACAATGTTTATATCAAATTCAGCCAAATCACCAAAACTGGTGTAGCCTTTGCCAAAATCATCTAAAAGAATTAAAATCCCTTTTTCTTTCAAACGGGCTAAATTCGTTATCATTACCAACTTTTCATTCTCATTTAGACTTTTATCCTCAAGAATTTCAACAGCAATACACGAATAGTCAATACCATATTTCTCTATAATAGATATTATTTTTTCTGCAAGTTTTCTGTCACAAAGAGTATGTCGTGAAAAATTGATTGTATATACATACTTGGTACGATTTTCTTTATCGCTCGAAATCCATTTGCAGTTTTTTTCAAAGATATAGTAATCAAATTTCTCGTTAAGACCAACATTGTTTACTGCCGACAGGAACAGGTGTGGTGTCAACACGCCTTCTGTAGTCGAATTAAGCCTGGACAGCACCTCAGCACCCATAATTTTATTTGTTTTAGCATCTAAAATAGGCTGATATTCGAGGAAAAATCTATTACTGTCAATTTCGTTTTGTATGTTGTTTTCAATTTTCAGCTTTCTTTCAAATTCCTTTCCGTTTGAGCTATCCCACTGACAGTATAAAACATTTTTATCCTCAGCGATACTGCAAGCCTGCTTTGCTCTTACAAGTGCAGTTTTAAATGATACCTCTGTCGAACCGGTCATATAATAACCAAAATTCACACGAACAACATTAACTGCACCGTGTTTTACAAAAGTTTCGTTGATTTCTGCAAAGCATTTGTCAATGCACTTTGCCATTTCATCCGATTCTAAATCGTTTAACGCAACGAAATTCTCATTGCCGTAAAGAGAAATTTCTCCATCTATACCAAGGCATAAATGGTTAAATAAAATTCTTTTAATTTGCTCATACGTTCTGGTAGCCTTTGATTCGGAGTATAGTCGTTTCATGCTATCAAGAACTATTGAAATGTATACAATTGAGCGTTTTTTTCGCAGATTTCCTGCTTTTTCAAAATCATTTTCTATCTTACTTATACCGCAAAAACTTTTCTCCGCTATTTCTTTTGCTGTTTTTACAGATTTCATAGTAAAGTATAGTCCAATTAGACCCATAACAAGAAAAATTATTGCAAGAATAGTTAGAATCACATAAGGATATTCTAAAATTGTCATTTTGTAGCCACCTGCTATCTATTCTCAAAAATTGGATACTGTTTTGTTCCGGAAGTCTGTTTAAGACCTAAATCTTTTGCTATCTTCATGCATTTTTCAATGTCTTTTTTTGCTGTTTGTTTTCTGCGGATCATTTCTTTTATCAAGAAAAACGGGTTACACGTGAGCAACACTTTTACAATGTCCGATTTCGATACACCGCATCTTTTGTATTCTGCTAAAATTTCAAAAAGAGCATAATTTACGGAGCCTTCATCAAAGTTTTTGTTGGTCACGCGTTTGAGCCATTTTGCATAAGTAAAAAACTTGTGTATGTCAGCTTTTTCTTTGAAATAAATACCGCTAATATAGAACTCTTTCATCTCTTCATCCATTTCCTGAAGCAGTGAGGCATAGTATTTCTGCTGAATTTTAAGCACTTCGGTATGCTGTCTTTGGAGTGTTGTACTTGTAATTTGTTTATCGTGCAGTCGGTATATTAAAAGGCATTCAGGGAGAATCTCGATTTTCTGATTTTCAGTTACCATTCTTGTCCATAATTCAAGGTCCTCAGTACAAGTAAGGGTAGTGTCATAAGTAAACTTTTTCATCACCTCAGCCTTGGCAATAACACCGGGGTGCAGTATTGGATTTGCAACAAGAAGCATAGCTTTTAAGGCCTGATTATCACATCTGCCGCCTGCGCCGCCTGACATGTAAACGCCGTTTTTAACGGTCATAAACCTGCAAGAGGATAATGCCACATCGCTATGTTCTTCCATAAATTTATATTGCTTTTCAAATCGGTCGGGAAGGCAGATGTCGTCTGCGTCCATTCTTGCTATGTATTTGCCCGAGGAAAGGAAAATGGCCTTGTTAAGTGATGTGGGAAGCTTTAAATTCACTTCGTTTGTATGAACTTTTATTCTTTCATCCTTTGACGCAAAACCTGCCAGAATTTCACTCGTGGAATCTGTTGAACAATCATTTATGACAATTAGTTCCCAGTTCTTAAAGGTCTGGTTTCTGACACTTTCTATTGCTTCTTCAAGGTATGTTTCACCGTTATACACACTCATAATGACTGATATTTCAGGCTTCATAAGATGTTTCACCCTTTCTTTAAAATGTTTCTGATATTTTTACATACATTAAGAAAATAAAACGCTGTTTTATAACATTTTTTCTTCATAAAGAAGATAGCGATTCTGCTTTTTGGTGAAATTTTTTCAAACTCTGCACATTGGATTTTTTCACCATGCAACGAGTTTATGATATTTTCCTTAATCGGCTTTATACTTTTAAAGTGATTGCCTTCTGCTGCTGATGCTAATATTGTAAAGCACATAAAACAAGAGTAGCGGCAAACTTGCTTATCAAAATCAATCACTTTTTCCATATCATTTTTGCTTATTTCATTGATAACATCTTCTATGAGATAAATTTGCTTTGTGTTAAACTCTTTGGATAAGGAATCCTCTCTTACGGTGTATAAATACGCTTCCTTCTTGCTTATATACACACTTTTTGCATGTAAATAGCAGGGAAGAGTGCAACACAAATCTTCACCCAATGAGATTTTTTCGCTTACCCCAAGCTGATGCGGTGTCAAAAGCTCTCTTTTTATTGCTTTACCGGACAAATAATAGGATAGATGATTCATATCTTTGTCCATTAAAAGTCGTGGATAAATGTATTTTTCAATCTCTTTTCCGGTATAAAATCCTTCATCAAGTCCGTCATTTGTGATATTTACGGTGTGACCGTTTTTTACCCATTTGTAGGAGAACGATACAATGTCGCAATTTGTATCTTTTATTATTTTATATGCGCATTCTAAAGAATCATTTTCTATTAGGTCATCGGAGTCAAGGTTAAATACATAGTCACCCCTGGCTTCCTTTATTCCGGCTCTTCTGGCGCTTGCAAGTCCGCCGTTAGATTTATGAATCACCTTTATGCGTTCATCTTTTTCTTTATATGTGTCACATATTTCGGGGCATCTGTCAGGGGAGCCGTCATCAACCAAAATAAGCTCAAAATCAGAAAATGTTTGATTTAAAACGCTCTCTATACAGCCTGATAGATATTTTTCAACCTTATATACAGGTACTATTACTGAAAAAAACATATCTTTCACCTATTTGCTTCTTAATCCTACAAGTATTTTTAACAGAAAGTATAGTCTGTGCTTCATACCATAAGCAAACACTCTTTGCCGGAGCGGCAGTGTTCCAATGGGGTATGCGTTAAGTGCTCTTACGGTTAAACTGTGTGTGCACACAGACTTTAGTCTTTTCTTTAAGTCGGAATATGTAATCTTGTTATTTTTAGCATACATTATTTCCTGAGAGCAAAGCACTCTGCACATTGCCTGCCAGAATCTGTAGAGATAAACTTGATATTCTTCAGGCTTTATATCTTTTTTAAATTGTTCCTCAACCCGATTTGCAAAGACAAGGCTTTTTTCAAATCTGTCTTTTTTATATGATTTTGAAATTGAATCCTCATTTCTGCAATAGTTATAAAATGCTTCGTCTATTCCGGTTGCCTTATCTATGCAGGATATGTAATCTATCATAAACAGCGCATCCTCTGAAAGCATTTCCCTTTCAGATTGAAACGTAATGTTATTTCTCTTTATGATTTCACTCTTAAACAGATTCTTCCAAATACTCATTCCGTATTTGCTGTCATCGCTATCTTCAGGGGTAGCTCCAACAATGCCCATTTTGAGCTTTTTTAAGCTTTCGGCAGTATCAAAATGTGTATCCTGATCAAAATAAGTTTTACGAATACATTCGCCCTCTTTACTGAACATATTTCCGTCTACAAACAAAACGCCGGACATCACAAGGTCAGAACCATATTTTACTGCTTTTTCATAAAGCGTTTTAAACATATTTAACGCTACAAAATCATCTGAATCTACAAAGCCGATGTATTCGCCGGTTGCGATTCGGAGTGCCGCATTTCGTGCCTTGCCGGCACCCTCATTCTCCTTATGAAGAACCTTTATGCGAGAATCTTCCACCGCCAATTTATTGCACATTTCAAGTGACGAATCTGTCGATGAATCGTCTACAAGGATTATCTCAATCTCTTTAAGAGATTGATTCTTTAAAGAGTTTACACATCTTTCAAGATATTTCTCCGCATTATACACGGGAACGATAATACTTACGATCGGCTGTGGCACATGTCTCACCTCTTGGCTAGTTTTTTATATTCCTTGATTAATATATCAGCGTAGGCTTCCACGCTTAAAATGTTCTCTTTCTCATTTTTGCAATTTTCTTTCAGGGTGTTATAATAGTCCTCATTTTCAATCGTTTCTTTTAATTTAAGTGCAATTGCTTCAGGTGTCGGTTCGTTTACAAGCGTGCCGGTAACGCCGTCTTTTACAAGCTCTGCCATGCCGCCGCTGTTCATTGTCACAACGGGAACCCCCATACAATGCGCTTCGAGTATGGAAAGCGGACAGTTTTCATAACATATAGAAGGCAACAAAAGAACTTTTGCATTTCCCATCAGTTCTGTTAGCTCATCCCCGGTAAGAAAGCCCGCAAGCCTGATATTTGGAATATCTTTTAGCACATCTTCATTCGGACCGCTTCCTGCCACTACAAAACTATATTCAGGAAGAAGTTTAGCCGCACCTGCTATGTTTTCAATGCCTTTTTCTTTAGAAAGCCTTCCTACAAATACAATATAGGAATCTTCCTTCCGGGCGGCATTTGCAAATGTTTCTTTATCTATAAAATTATGTATTGTTTTGGTTTTTCCCTTATAATATTCTTTTGCCGATAGGAGCTTTTTTTCAAGGAATTTACTTGGGCAAACAAACAAATCAACCTTTTTGTAGGTTTTGAGAAGAGAATATAGCTTTGCCTCTATAACGCCTATCATGCTTTTAACCATTGATGCGTGAATACATTTATTTTTGATGCAGTTAATGTGCATGCCTCCAACACATTTTTCACAAGGCATGTTTTTGTCAAAGTTATAAAGAAGGTGATTGGGGCAAATCATTTGATAATCATGCACGGTCTGCACCAGCGGGATTCTCTTTTTCTTTATGCCATAAATGATGGATGGCGTAAGCTGAAAGTTTATATTATTCATATGAACTATATCCGGTTTAAAATCGTCAATTACCTGCATAATTTTCTTCTTGGCTTCAAAGGAATAAACTATTTTAAAAGGATACAGAAATCTTGCAAGTCCTTTTGCGTGAAAGTCCATATTTTGCGTATACAGACCTTTAGCGTTTCCTACCGTATTCTTTTCATCATACATACCAAAAAACTGGATCTCGTGACCAATCTTTTTAAGATGCTCCGCAAGATAGAGCATATAACTTTCGCTTCCGCCACGAGGATACAGGAATTTATTGACCATTAAAATTTTCATAATAGAGAATCCCTTTCCTCTTCTTGATTAGCCTTAGAAATATAACCAAACATTTTATATTCACTGTGGCGTACATTTTCTTCAAATCCATTGCCCATCATCAGCATTGCAAGAACGCCCGTTAAGAGCGGATAGTTCATAGTATTGTCTGTGGTTGACACGATGATCAGGTAAAGGGTAAGAATAAATGTAATGATGGAATTTTCTGTATTTCCACGTTTTCCAAAATACCATACCCTAACTAGAGTCATTGACACAAGCCATATAATATAACCCCAAAATCCCAAATCAATGAAGTGCTGGAGGAAGTCATTATGAACTGATGCAACACCAACATTCATAAATGTGTTCAGTTGATATGTGAGGAATCCGATTCCGTTGCCCAAAAAACCGGGGTTGAATTCATAAAATTTATCTACGGCGTTATAAATTTCCACACGACCGCTGGTGTTAATTCCCGCCTTTTCAAGAAGCTCGAAGGCATCCATCTTTATAAGGGCAATATAACCGATTAGCAGGAGTATGACAACAACAGTAAAAAAAGTAACAAGTCTGCTTGCTGTTTTTTTGCTATAGTGCGCAATAAACTTTAAAGGATACCCAAATGCAAGCGCGATTGCAATGGCTATTATTGCGATTCTCTTAAATGCTGACATGAAGCAGAAAAGGCACAGGAAAAGCAATATAAAATATAGAATGCTTTTTTTTGGTTTATAAAGCATATATATCAAATATGCTCCAAGACAGAATGCAAGCTCGTGAATCTCCGCCTGAACGATAATGTCTCCGGTTACATCTGCAAAGGTGATAACTAAGGTTATAAATTCAGAGAAGTAGTTACCAAGTCCGTTTTGTGCGATAACGGTAGCTATAATCAAAATGTTTGCAATCAAAATTGCTATAAGGTTATACCATATACCGCGTTTTCCGAAAACATATAATAGAGCACCTGCTCCCAAAGCAAATGAAAGCATATTTGCATACACAAATGAACTTGAAAGTCCTCTTGATATAACACTGACATCCACAGTTCCCATAAACCAAACAAACAGTGATACGATTGTAGTTACTAAGAGAGGAATACTGTAAATGCACGCATCCTTAAAAGCGGTAAATCCTCTTGCAATATTAGGCTTATATAGAAACAAAAGAGCTGCAGAGCCAAAGAGAACAAGGGCAAATGCATGACGGTATGTAACGTGCAAGCCTATATCAATGTATTCATTTAGAAAATAATACATCATGACAGCAAAGGCCATAAAATAAAATGCTTTAGCTTTTTCAAGAATTTTATTTTCCACGCTTTTTGCCCTCCTTTCTATTACAAGAGATGTTTAAAGCGAGCGTTATTCCTTTAAATCTGAAGTATAGTTCTTTTTGTTTATGATTGCCTCTGAAAGCAATTTTCTTGCTGTTTTGTTTTCCTTAAAGGTCTCGGAAATACCAATCTTATACTCAATCACAACATTTTTGTGTTCTTCTCTTTCATCAAGTCTGAGTCTGAAGAGTCTCATGATATCTTCAACAGTAATGTAATCAGCTTCTTCTGTCAGCATTACAAAGCTGCCATTACCATTATATATGTACTCGGTCTTAGATTTACCGAAGGATTCTTTTATGTAGTTTGTGAACATCTTAATGATTTCGTCACCAACATCCCTTGAATACTCGGTGTTGATGTGTACCAAATTCGATATATCAACTATGCAGTACACAACACCGTCATCAAGAAGCTTTTTATCCTTGGATTTTAAGTATTTATCAAGGTACGCTCTGTTATTAAGCTCGGTAAGATGATCGGTATAGAAAATGTAATTGATTATGTCTCCTGCTCTTCCTAAAACAATTGCGCCGCCTGAGCAGAGAATCATAAGGAAGAAAAATGCAATTGCCGTATAAAGCGGCACATTCACACTTTCTCTTACAGATGCCGATGATAACACGGAAATGTAGCTTGCACCAAGGTATTTGTTGTACTCGTTATTGGTTTTCATCGTGGTATCGTAAAGAGCAGTCAGTTTACCCAGCAGTGCATCAATTTCTTTCTCAACTTCTTCTTTTACGGCTGTATATTGCTCATTGCAAAGCTCTGTGCAAGTCAAATCAGAGGCGGCACAAGCACCGCCGCAATTACCCGTACAAGATGTAAATGTATTTAAAATATAGTTGCAGTATGCAGAGTCAATAATTGCGTGTTCCTTGCTTTCATTACAGTCTCTCCAACTGTAAATCAATTCATCGTATGTTACAGTCTGGTCTCCGACATAATCCTGAACATTTCTCTCGTGAAGATTATCCAGAATGTATTCATAGCTGATATTTGTATTTCCCGATTCGCGCATCTTAGTTACATAAGCATCGATTACTGTAACAATATCTTCCACAAGACTTTTATCCTTTTCATTGGAAATATTATTGTTATCTATTCTTGTTGTATAGTCAGAAACAAGCACCGATTTATTTTTTGTAATCTGATATTTATAAATTTTAGAGAAAAGGGATGAAACATTAACCTGTCTTAAATAGTCAAAATCATTCGCAAGCTCAGTAAACGATACCCCTGTTTCGGTTGCTCTGTAATAATTGTTCTGCTCAATTCTCTGATACAGGGTAGTGAGAGTGTTATCAATACTTGTATCAATCAGTTCCATCATTTCAATGTAATCGTAATCATTTTTATTAAGGTTTTCGATGGTATTATTTGCAGGCGCAACATTTACATACTTTTGACTGAATTGTTCAAAATAAACATCCAGTATTTCATCAAGAACCGTTCTCGCAAAATCAGGACCTTCACCGCTGGTTGCAGCAAAAGAAACAATAAAGGTGCTTGGCTCATATATGTATTCTTCGCCTTCTTCAAGCTTTGCGTCTTTCTGTGCTACCTTATCCGCATCCTCAATGGGAGTTATATCAATTCTTGATATAAGACTGTCAACTGAGTAAATACCGGTCAGTCCCATCTTATCAACCACTTTTGACATTACAGCAGAGGATTTAATTTCGTTTACATCAAGTTTATCACCGGTAGGAGCGAGGCCCTGTTCAGCCTGCTCGTCATTATAATGAATAACCTCTGACGCTATATATGAATTGGATGCTGAAAGTTTAAAATATACAGCATAGGTTGCTAAAAGGCAAAAAATGACGATGAACGGCAACAGCTTTTTTAAATATCTTAAAATTTGAAAATTTTTCATTCTCATCCTCCTTTATGCCTTTTTAGGGAATTTCTTTGAAATTCGGTAAAGCACAAGCGCTATATATGTAAAACCAGCAAACAGCACAAGCGTTTTAAGTTCACTCATAAGTGAAACTCCGTAAATAGTTACCGCTATGCACTGATTCATTCTGTGGCGGGAATACTCTCTGCCGGCAGTTATCGCTTCTTTTTCAAATCCTTTAATACTTTCATAAATAGATTCTATGAGTGAATCTGCGAAAGAAGAAAACTGTGCGTCGGAATTATTTGAAGAAATTTTATTTAAAATCAGGTTATTATCCATCATTTCTTTTTCATTGGAGGCTACATAATTGCTGAATTTTGTCGCCATAACAGAAAGCTCATCGACACCGACTTTCGTTCTGCCCATATAGTATTTACCTGCCTGATCCCAAGTAGGAACAAGCACCACGCGAGTCATTTCCTCGCTGTACATATCAATGGCCTCATTGCAAAGTCTATAGGAGGCATCGTTTTTCTGACGGTCAAAATCAATATTTTTATTCTGATATGACAGTCTGTCAACATATTCGTTTCTATCTCTCACAATGCCGTTTTGGAGAATCAGGGATTTTAAATTCTGATTTATCTGCGTTTCTTTGAACTGATGCACCTTTCCTGCAATGGAGTTAAATGTGCTTCCGTTCTCCGTAATAAAGCTCGGATTTTTTTCTGCCATGCCATAGAGATAATTGAGAATAGACTGTGTTTCCTTATCAAAATATGAAACAATATCCATATATTCCATTTGTGAAAAATCAGGCTCTTCAGCATCTAACTTAAAATTATCGGTATATTTTTCTATGTAATATTCCTTGTATGCAGAAGTTATGAGGTTGATAACATTGTCAGAGTCAAGATGTGCGGTATCACCCGATGCGTGATATTCCACCGCAAACTCTGTTGAAATATGATACTGCGATTCATCACCGACACCGCCTTGCACACAAGGATAAACTGCAAGACAATTTTTAAGCTGCTTCACGGTTACATCTTTTAAAGCACCTTTTTCTATGGCTTTTTGGACAACCTCATCGCTGATAATTTCTGCCATATTATATCTTGTACCGTTAGAATTGAGCGCCTGCGATGCCTCAGAATAATTAAGTGATACGATTGCATGGACGGACTTTTTAAGTTCAAAGTGATTAAAAATTCCGTACACCAAAGTCGTTATAAAGCACACAAGAATGATCCATGCATTAAAATATTCTGCAGTTTTAAAAATCTGTGTGCGCTCGGCTCGATTTACATTTTTTAAGCGAAACAATATTGTTGCTGCGGATGCTATAAACAACACGCCGACAATTACAAAAATTAATTTTTGAAATATATCAGTCAACATATTTTATATCCCTCCCAACGTTAAAATTTGTTAATATCAATAATCACCAGTTCAGGCTGATTGTTTATGCGAAAGATATTTGAATTTTCAAGACCCGAACTTACAATCAAAGGCTTGCCTGCCGTATCGTATCTACCATAAACAAAATCGCCGTTTCGTTCAGGAAGCAAGCCACCCTCGTGTGTGAACAGAGGGCCAAGTATGGGAACGCGCACAACACCTCCGTGTGTATGTCCGCAAAGCATCAAATCTCCCCAAAACTCAGGTGAGAATTCTTCAAAAATAAAAGGTTCGTGAACCGCTGTGATTTTAAGGTTATCTGTGTTTTCATAGATATAATCCGCAAAGGCTTTTTCTGAATAAGACCAGAAGGAGGAGGGGTTTGAGGTTAAAACTCCGTATATATCAATGGTCATAGTTTTTACCTTTATTGTGTCCTTTTCGTTTTTCAGAACCTTTATCCCTGCATTCTCAAGTTTATCTTGGAAAGAATCTTTCAGTTTCAAAAGTGCTGTTTCATCACGGTTTTCTTTGTTAAATCCAAACTTCTTGTCAAGTTCTTTTTCGTTAAGCGGAAAATTATAAATGCCTTCCACTTCGTTGTTGCCATACACATAGTAGGAAGGAGCTATCTTGGAAAGCTCTCTTGCCAAAGCTACCGCATAATCTGCATCATCTTGAACCGAATCTACAATGTCACCGGTACAGATTATTATATCAGGCTCTAGCGCTTTTACTCGTTCTAAAAGCGTTTCGTTGTCTTTGCCATAGGATGAGCCATGTAAATCTGATAACTGTATAACACGCACACGGCTGTCAACCTTGATACTGCTCGTGCTGTAAAAAGATTCTCTGAAATTTCTATTGCCGATATAATTGCACATAACAACAATAACAGCTGATGCAATGCAAACAAAAATCATACCGATAGCAAAGAATTTTACAGCCTTAATATTCTTTTTTGTTTTTGGACTAAAAGCATTGTATCCTTTCTTTTTTATTACTTTTATTTTCTTTCCTACACCCATAACCGAATCAATGCAAGAGGTCAGTGTTTTCTTGCACTCTTTTTTAAACTTTTTAATATTTTTGGTGCCATGATATGTAACGATAACTTGCTTTTCATCGACACTTTCAATTTGGAAGGTGTCTGCCCACATATCATAAAATTCATCTGATACAAATTCTTTAAAAAGCTCTTTTATTCTTTCCTGATATTTTTCTGTTTCAATGTTTTTTATATTATCCATATCAAACAAACCTTTACTTTTATTTTTGATAAAGCTCGCAGGTTGATTTTGCAACATCCTGCCAGCTGTATTTGTTTAAAATAAATTCGTCAACACCGTCACGGAACTTTTCAACGAGTTCGCTGTCATCACAAAGTGCCTGCAGTTTTTCAGCCAAATCTTCTACATTTGCTTTTTTAAAGTAAATTGCCTTGTCTTCAGCCACTGCTGTGTTTTCAGGAATATCTGAACACAAGAGTGCGTTCTTATATGCAAGCGACTCTAAAAGGCATAAGGACATGCCCTCTAAGTCGGAGGGTAATACATTTATATATGCATTTGAATATATTTCGTTTAAAGTATCTCCTGACACAAAGCCTGTAAAGATAATGTTGGGGTTTCCTGCCGCTTTTTCTTTAAGCATTCTGACATAATCATCCGTATCGCTCGTATCTCCTGCAATCACAAGCTTTTTATCGGTTCTAATTTTGCCATACGCATCAATCAGGTAGTGAATGCCTTTTTCTGCTGTCAGCCTTGAAACAACTGATATATATTCATCTTTTTTAAGTCCGTATTTTTCTGTAATAAGCTCGGCATCTTTTCTTTGGGGGCGATTGATTCCGTTGTGAATAATGGTCGTTTCACGGTTATATGTTTCTTTAAAGTAATCGTAGGCAGCCTGGCTTAGAACAATTACCTCATCTGCATATTTTGCTAAGACTTTTTCACCGAATTTTATGTACTTGGAGGCAAAACCCTTGCCCCATTTTTCTCTCTGCCAGTCAAGGCCATGAACCGTGGCAACGCATTTTTTACCAAAAAGCTTTGGAATCCAGAGTGCAACACACGGACCTTCAGCGTGAAAATGAATAACATCATAATCACAAAACGATGCTGCTATTGCCGCAGTAAACGATGCTATCATTGCAGCAAAACCGCGAACGTTGAGTGTCCATGCATTTTTGATTTTTACACCCTTATACATATTGTTTTCTACAGTTCCTACATATTCATTTTCAACCTTATCCGATGCGCGGTTGTAACAGGTAACTTCGAGCCCCATTTCACAAAGCATCGGACACAGCGTTGTCAGAACATTTTCTATTCCGCCCCGTCTTGACGGAACAACCTTGTGCCCAATCATAGCAACTTTCATTTTCTTCACTCCAATTTTTTATCGTCCGGTAGCTGTAAGCATCACGATCGGTGTTTTAAGCATAATTTTCAAATCATTAAGATACGTTCTTGTCTGTATGTATTCAATATCCATTTCAACCCACTGTTCAAACGGAATGTCATTTCTGTTTTTGGAAATCTGCCATGTGCAGGTGAGTCCGGGGGTAACTAAAAGTCTTAGTTTTTGATAATCAGTATAATACTGCACCTCTCTGGGAAGAGGAGGTCTCGGGCCTACCAACGTCATATCGCCTTTTAAAACGTTAAAGAACTGCATAAGCTCGTCAAGAGAAAGCTTCCTTAAATATTTGCCAACTCTTGTTATGCGGGGGTCTTCTTTCATTTTAAATACGGGACCATCCATTTCGTTCTGTTTTGCAAGCTCGTCAATCATCTTATCGGCATTTGCCCGCATAGTTCTGAACTTATACATATAAAATTCTTTTCCGTGACGGCCTACTCGTATTTGCTTGTAGAAAGGTCCGGCACTTGGATCGTCAATGACAATAATAATTGCAATTACAGCCATCAACGGAAGGAAAAACAATAAAATCAATGTTGCAAAAAAGATGTCAAAAAGTCTTTTTTGCTTCCAAAAGGTGGCGTATGATTTTTCAATAATGGCTTCCAATTTTTCTCTTGTTCTTACATCAACTTTGTCCTGCTCGATATAAGGCATTACAGCACACTTCTTTCTGATATATTCATTACAGAGTCAAACTCTGTTCTTCTGTTTGATGATAAATAGAACTTTTCAAAAACTATATTTTTGATTTTAAAATCGGGGTCGATTTTCTCTAAATAACCGGGGTGGAATAAAACCTCAATATCCCTGCCGGTTTTTTCTGCTATTTGCACGTACTTTGGCAAAATCTTATTGACTCTTTTTTCGTTCATTTTCCCCGAAAAAAGGATTCCCATAAAATAAGATGTTGGTATTTTATATTTCTTTGCCTGTCTTTTATTAATCAGCCACAAGAAATTGAGGAGCCATTGTTTAATCAGGTTTATCGGGGTATAAGTGAAATAAAGCGATGGCGCTTTTATGTACGGCATGAGCGGTTCCGCTGGAATCCGCATATGCGTTAGATTGATTTTTTCATCACGCAAAACCTTAACAAGAGCGTGAAACACAGCCGGAATCATATGGGTATGCTGATGGCTGTCGATGCAAAAAGGTACATCTTTAGGCAACACACTTTTCCAAAACAAAACCTGCGCTTTAATTTCTTTATATACCTGCGTCTCAAGCTTTTTTCCGTGAAACAAACCTAATTTAAACAATCCGCCAAAGGTGTTCTTAAAATTGCCGTTATTGTCTGCAATTAAATCCAGTTCATCGGCGTCAGCCATGCACTTTCCCTCAACAAGGTTAAGGTGCAGAGCAACACGGATGTTTCCATTTTCTAATATTTTGTGAAAATCGATTCTGCCAAAGTTCGGGAATATACTAACCTTATCGAGCACGCCTTCATCTACGCACTTTTGTATGTGCAAAGAGGTGCTTTCACACAGGCCGTAATCGTCAGCACAAATATATATCACTTAATTTTCACCTTCTATCCCAAGCTTAATTACTACTATATCATCTATGACTGCCACGCAATCCTTTGCGGGCCATTTTTCCATAGATGTTATATCTTCTCTTTGCATGAGGGTTTTCTTTTCATCACCGCTTATAAAATTGTAATCCTTGTCACAATAATCATTCAGGCTACTAGCCAACACACTTTGTCCTACAATTTCATCATCTGCGCGAATGATATATCCATCGGTTATGCCGGTAATATCCGGCGTAAGATTAACACTATATGCCTCGCTATTATCAAGAGCACCAATCACAAGAATTTTATTACAATTTTCAGCGCCCGGCGTCTGTTCTATCCGGTCTGCTATACGCACCAAAGTTCCATAAGATTTTTCGTATGCGATTTGTGCCTTATGGTAACTTACATTTGCTATTACAACCTGATTTGCAACGATTATAATCGCTGTCAGTAGTATAAGCCAGCATTTGAGTGCAGTATGCTTTTCCTTTATCTCTGTTCCTCTTTCATACAGTATCAGGAACAGTAAATAAAAGATAGCATATCCCATAAGCATCAAATTGTGATAATCAACACCCGGATTTACAAAGGCAAGTGCGCCTGCTCCGAATATTAGCATTACGCTCAAAATCATTATTAAAATGATGTTTGCAGGCTTTTTATAAATCCTGCGTTCTACGATGCATTTAAGATAATACACGAGTGAAAAAATCAAAACAAAGCCATTTAGTGCGATATATACATTTACGCCGCGCGATACATCAAAGAAACATTTCATAAAGGTTTCTTTAACAACATAGAGAGAAGCAAGTAAATCAATATTGGATAACGATGCTGCCTGATTGGCTCCTTGATAATCAAGCAATTTTACAGAGAAAATACCGAGAATTACTTTGAGTATAACGGCATATATTGCCATGCCCAAAACGCCTGTTAAAAGCATATACACAGCTTTTTTTAAAACAACTCGAAAAGCTGCGTTTTTAAACATCATTTCATCTATCAGCTGCAGTAAAACGAGCATGATTGTAACGGTTATGTACGCCTGATAAATACCTGTCGATAACGCAATAAGTAATGCCGAGAGTAAATACCTCGGTTTTTCTTTTGTCATATAGAGTGCTGCAAGGGTGGAGAGGAAACATGCAATACTGTAACCGTCTGCAACATAGTTATACATCATAACCGAGGTAACCGTAGGGAACGAAACGAGCACTGCACCGATTAAGCCTGCGGTGACTTTTTTCTGTACGTTAAGCATCTTGCAAATGCATACGGCACTCAGTGCGTGAAATATAATCGCTATAATTCCGTTCAAAAACGGCAGGTCATAAAATGAACTGATGGAGCAGACAACAGGCAAAAACCATCTTCCCATAGCAACCATATTCTGTGCATCATATCTAAATACTAATGAATCCCAATTGGGAAGCCAGTTTGTTATTTTATATAAATGTGCACATAGCCCCACCAAAAGAGCTGTAAAAAAGCATACCTTCCACTCAGGTAACATATATGTATTAAGTTTTTTCAATGCTTTTTCAGGCATACTTACCACTCCAGCCATTTAAATCTATGTAAAAATTTTCCGTATAATTTATCATACAACTTTACACCTATCATTCGCTTTGCGAATAATGTACGCTTAGCGGTTTTTGATGTCCACGATGCGCAAAAATGATGTATGGAATAAGTGTTATCGGTTATGATTTTCTTTCCTGTATAATATTTCATGGGACACAGATAATCTTCAGGAAGCATTCGTATCCCCATAAATACTTGGTCTTTATTATCCAAATCCATACCGAGTTTTTTCAAGGTTTCGGTGTTTCTGTCAGGACAGGGCGTAAGGTCATAGCTTCCGTCAGGGAGAATAAACGATATATCGTCATAGTCTGCCAGCAAACTGCCAACCAATTCGTTACCCTTTTCGCAGGCAAAACCAAGACCTGTTGAAATAATCCCATTATCATCAAAGCCCATATATCCATTTTCTTTAATAAGCTCATCAAGAGGCTTTATAAGCTCGACATCTGTATCAAGGTAAATTCCGCCCTCGTCAAAAAGCACCTTAAGCCTTACATAATCACTGGCAAATGCCCATTTGCCTGCATCATACGCTTCCTTTGCATATCTGTTTTCTGTTATGTCAAAGTTTTCTTCATTGTGGCAAACTATTTTATACTGGGGGCAGTATTTTTTCCAGCTTTCAATACATTTTTCGGAGATTGCCGGCATTTTGCCTTTTCCAAACCAGCAATAGTGAATCACTTTAGGAATGCTCATTGACTTTTCTTCCCCCTGCATAATTTTAAAATAGTTGTAAAAGCAGTTCTGTTAAACGCAAAATTTACAAGTAAGTATAAGCCCACAATCCAAATTGAGTGGAACATTCCGTGTAACAATAATTGTAAAAAAGAGAAGTTGCTGAATGTATCAACGAAAAATACCGCCATAATGACGGTGAAAACCGCACCGTTTACGATTAAGATTTTATATGTGTGCATCTGACTTCTTTTGAGAATTTTCTTATTTGAATAGTATATTGTCATTACGCCGCGATATAAAAGTGCCGCAATTGTTCCAAGGATTGCACCGCATATTCCCATATAAAGAATGGCTGCAACGGAAACTGTGATATTGATAATCATTTCCCATAGTGCATAGTAACGGGTTTTTTCAAAATCACCTGAAAATTCAATCATACTGTTAGCGGGCAGTTTGGCATTAGCAATTAAGTTCATTATAACAAAAAGCAACAAAAGAAATGCATTTGTATATTCAGCATCGTTTATTCCGCTTGTATAAATCTGTATGAGCGGCAATAAAAACACTGCCATAAGCGTATATATAATACAAGTTATCATTACGTAAAAAGTTTCATATATATGATACATTTTGTTAAACTTTTCTTTGTCTGTATGAAACATCTGACCCAGTGCAAAGGTAAATGATGAAACTAAGCTTGTTATAAAATTCTGAACCTGAGAAAAGAAGATATTGTATATTGCGTAAATACTTACCGCCTTAAAATCACAAAGAACAGAAATCAGTATGACATCGGTATTGTTAAATACCATACCCGAAAGTTGATGCACTAAAACTGAGTTTTTCTGTGAAATGGCGTCAAAATCAGGCTTCATCTTTAAATCGAGCCATTTATATCTGCGCTTGGCATAAAAATATAAATACACAAGCTGAATAAGTGACATTATGCAATACACAAGCTGAATCAAGATAAGGCTGTCAGTCAAGAGCAAAACAAGTATTTTGCCTGCATTTGAAGCGAGCTGAAGTATGGTTTCTGCGTTATTTATTACATACTTTCTTCCGTCAACTTCCATGAGTATTCTGTATTTTGCCTGAACAAAATAACTGAACAAAGCCGGCAGGGCAGTTAATATAACGATTAAAAACACTACATTGCTGTCTATGGATGTTGGAATTACATAAGCATATAAAAAGGCAATACCAAGTACGATGGCAAGATAGATTATTCCTGTTCTGATATAATAAGAATGGGTGGCAGAAAGAACTTCGCTTGCACTCTTGTAGTCTTTTTCGCCGATTCTTTTATAAAGAGCCTGCGTTGTAGCAAGACCTACACCTGCCTCTAAAAGACACATATAGGTGAAAATTTGTTTTATAGTCTGCAGGACGCCATTGACCTCAGAACCGAAATTTTCAAGATATAATCTTGGCAAAAGGAAACTGAGCGATATCAGCACAGCCTGATAAAGAAGTGACGATATTAAATTATTTTTAATTCTTGAATCTTTATTGCTCAAGCCGCCACCTCCTTATGATCGTATAAGGCTATCATACACAGTTGCAAATATAATCTTTAGTAGCGTTTTCTTTTGGAATTATTCTTCCGGGATTTCCTACAACAATGCTGTGATCCGGAACATCAAAATTAACATAGGTAAGCGGCGCAATCAGCACATCGCTGCCAATTTTAACATTTCCAACGATAACCGCATTGGTTCCAATCCAGCAATTGTCAGAGATTTTTGGAGCGCCTTTTCTCTTTCCACGGTTTTCCATCCCTATTGTAACACCTGTGGCAATATTTACGTTTTTCCCTAGGCTTGCATCGGGATGGATTATCACACGCCCTAGATGGCCGATATACAGCCCTTCGCCTATGCTTGTTCTGGCAGGAATTTGAATCTGCGTTCTGTTTGAAAGATGCATAAGCCTTAACATATAAAAAAGCTTTAAAGGTAAAAATTTACACATATTTGCTTTTCTAAATACAGATATGTATGTTAATTCTAGGGGACGGAACACTTTTTTCAAAAACGGCTCTCCCACGTCTCCGTAATATCTGTATAAGTCTTTTTTGAAAACACGGTTCATTGATTTTTCACTCTCATTTTTCTTTATACTGCAGGTTTTAGTCCTTGGCAAAAACCCAAAGCGTATCGGTTACATTGTCCGTATCGTCGCCTAAATTATATACGCTGAGCGTAACTTTTTCACCGTATACTTTTTTATATGTAATTGACGGCGTTTTACCTTCTGATATCTGTCTTTTTAAGGCATCGTAATTTAAAAAACTCATAATGGCTCTGTGAAAATCAGGCTGCACAATGTCATCAATATATTTTGTCAACAACTTCGAGAAGTTTTCTTCATTTTCTTTGTATCCAAGATATGATGGCATAAGAATGCGATGAGCACTATCTGTTTCCAAAGATACTCTGTAAATACCGTTGTAATGTTCATTTAAGACAGATATCATAGTATCAATTTCTCTGATACCGGTTTTTAGATAGACATAGCTTTGGTCTTTGTCTTCAGCCATACTGCTTTGCTTTTTATTCTGGTAGTACTGAGCTTTTGCTTCATACATTCTGATTTCTGCTTCACGAACCATTTCCTCACAGTTTGTGTTCTGCGTTCTGTAAGACATACCTATGGCTACATTGTATCCCATGGGTTTTAACTGTTCGATAAATATTTCTATACCCTGTTTAATATTTTCTTGTTCGGTATCTTTTGCAAATACTAAAAACTCATCGCCGCCCATGCGGTAAATGCTATGTCCAAAGAATACCTCTTTCAAGGTATTTGCAATATAGATCAGCATTTCGTCGCCTGCGGCATGTCCGTATTTATTGTTTCTAATATGAAGCTCGTTAACATCAATATAAATGCATGAAAATTTTTCCGGCTTTTCAGCGTCAAATAACAGAATATCTTTCTTATACGCCACACGATTTAAGGCTCCGGTAAGAGAGTCTGTTGTAGCGGCAAGCTCGGTTTTGTTAAGATGTTTTTTGTTATACATAGCAATTGAAAAACAAATGGCAACATCTTCAATCAGCTTTCTTGCTACAGAACTTTTCCTTGGATTAATTATTCCCAAAATGCTCACGTGGTTATTTTTTTCTGTAATAATTGCAAACGAAACATCGTTAATGCCATGTTCTTTTAAGAAGTGATACAGTTTAGAATTTGTTTTTGCAAGGTGATGATTTGGAGTGATTTGCATAAAACTAATTGATGATTTATTGGCGTTGTGTATCTTTGCAGCATACCCAAAAAGTTCCCCTTGGAAAAACTTTCTGTCATCTCCGATTAAAAGCTTTTCTTTTAAAGAAGGTTTGATATAGAAGAAATCTTCTCCGTCTGTATCTGCAAAAAAGGCAGAGCGAGCACCCGAAAATTCCTTTATATTTTTCATAGCTTCAGTTATATTTGTGTACTGCTCATTTGTTTCCAAAAGAAGTTTTCTAATAGCGGAAGATTCTGCATTTAATTTGGTTCTGTTTTTCTCACTTTTCAAAATCAATTGCAGATAAATTGCTATAATCAGAATTATTAAAGCAAAATTAAAACTTAAATTCCGGGAGATTCTATGTGTTTCTGCAAATACTTGTGTTTCATAACGGGCAAGCATAATACCCCAGTCAAAATCCTCAAGTGTAGAATAGTGAATATACAAATCTTCACCTGTAAATTTTGATTTGAAGGAGGAATAACCCTTGTCTGTATTGACGAGAGCCTCATAAGAATAGCCATCATTATACTCTCTGTCTTTAAAATGAGATAATTCGCCGGGATTTTTGTCAATTGTATCTATAATAAACTTTCCGGTTGTCTTATCATAAACAAAAAGCTGAGCATCAAGTTCTTTTGCCTTGGCGTTGTATTTTTCGTTGATGGTTTCAATGTTAATGATACCATATATCATGCCGACGGTTTCCCCGTTTACCTGAATAGGAACGGCACTTCGAACAACCTCTTCGCTGGGTCTTGAATAACTGAAGGTTCTTCCGGTAATATGTTCTCCCTTAAGGGCTTCTTCCACAAAGGAGATTTTGCCGCTCAAATCAACTGTTTCGTCCTTGGTGATAAAGGTGCCGTCCGGGTTTAAAATACCGATTCTTGAAAATAAGCCGATAGGCTTAAAGGAATCAAACATAAGGCTATAGCTTTCTCCGCCGGCATAGAGCTTTGCAGCAAAGTTAGACATGGTAACAAGATTTTCTGTATCTGACTTTATCTGCAAAGTAAGGTCATCTTTAATCTGTTTTGTCTGAATGTGAAGCATTTCATATGCTTCGTCCTCAGCTTCAAAATAAAAAGAAGTAACCACGTTAAGAAACACTGCGCAAATCAAAAGTGCAGTGATGATGGTATAGACAATATTATTTTGTCTTTGTTTTTTTCGTTCGTAAGTTAGTGCCATTTCTTCCATCTTCTTTCATATTATAATCAAAAATGACTTTATATTTTAAATTATACTACAAACATATAAGTTTTTCAAGCATATAGTCATTATTTCCTAGTTTTATACAATCCCGCTTAATTTCTTTTGTTCAGTTTTGCGTTTTGTCATATTCTTTATTCCTGTTTTGCCCATAAAAATATGCACCGCCAAAAGCGTCTAACTTTTGGGGCGCATATCATCTCCGGTTGCGGTTTTTTGTTATTGTAGTTGTTTTTTCAATTCTCTGTATGTATGTTCTTCCCTTATGTACCAGGCATGTGCTAGGTTTAGTTCGGTTTTGATGGCATCCAGCACACATCTTGCCTTTTGGTTCGGCAAAAGAATGACGGCAAAGACCAGCGTATCCCGATTGTCAACCCGTTTTTTGTCACGCACTTCATAGGCTTTATATTCAGCAAATGCACAACCCGTACTTTGCAAATACTTTGTGATGATTTGAGAGGCTGCTTCCGCCGAATACATTTGCCTGCCGGTATTTTCATCTGCCAGATGAAAGGTAAACTTATAAACGGTTTCTTTTTTGTGCTTATCTTTTTTGCAAGTGAATGCTGCCAAAGCACTAAAAAGCAGTAAAAGGCAGGCAAACCACGCTTTTTTCTTTTTCAAACGATTCACCTCTGTCAGTTTTGTTTTCTGACAACCGCATAGTCATCGCCATTTCGCCAATAGGCGCAGTCAGAACTGTTGCCGGTTAAAAACCGCATCATTTCATCCTCGTCCAGGTTAATGGTGCAGAAATAGCAGTCACAAATCTCGTCATATTGATAATTGGCACAGGTTTCACAGCTTGCACCAGCCATAGTTTCACCGCCTAGCTTAAATTCGTTTTGCCACCCGTTCTGCGTTTTCAGCACGATATGCATTGAATCGACCGTCAGCGAGGGCGTCCCGAATTTCCTGCATCAGATTGTTATAGAAATATAAATTATGCATAACGCCAAGACGCATCCCCAGCATTTCGCCTGCCTTTAAAAGGTGGCGGATGTATGCCCGGCTGTAGTTTTGACAGACAGGACAATCACACTCAGGATCAATAGGCAGAGGATCGGTTTCATACTTTTTATTGTTAATGTTAATCACGCCGTTTTTGGTACAAAGATGACCGTGCCGTGCATTTCATGCCGGCAGAACACAGTCAAAAAAGTCAATGCCGCGAGCAACGCCCTCTATAATATTGGCGGGGGTGCCTACGCCCATTAAATAGCGGGGCTTATCCTCCGGCGCATGGGGCACAACCATGTCTAGAACATGATACATTTCTGCATGGGTTTCACCCACAGCAAGACCGCCGATGGCATAGCCGGGGAGGTCAAGCTTGGCAATTTTTTTCATATGGTCAATTCGCACATCGTCATGAATGCCGCCCTGATTAATGCCAAACAGAAGTTGGTTGGGATTCACAGCTCCGGGTGTGCGGTTCAGTTCATCCATTTTTGCTTTGCAGCGCTCCAGCCAGCGATACGTGCGTTCTGCACTTTCTACCGCTGTTTTATGGTCTTTCTTTGAGTTGATGCACTCGTCAAAAGCCATGGCAATAGTAGAACCCAAATTTGACTGGATGGTCATGCTCTCTTCCGGCCCCATAAAAATTCGGCGGCCGTCAATATGGGAAGCAAAGGTGACGCCTTCTTCTTTGACCTTGTTAATTGCCGTCAGCGAAAAGACTTGAAACCCGCCGCTGTCGGTGAGAATGGGTCTATCCCAATTCATGAACTTGTGAAGACCGCCCATGGTACGGACAGTTTCATCACCGGGGCGCAGGTGCAGGTGATAGGTGTTAGACAGCGCCACCTGACAGCCGATGTTTTTTAAGTCATCAGAAGCGAGGCCTCCTTTTATGGCGGCGGCAGTTGCCACGTTCATAAAGACGGGGGTTTGAATGTCGCCATGAACAGTAGAAAAGGTGCCCAGGCGTGCTTTGTTTTCGGTTGTGTGAATTTTAAACACGGGTAGATTACTCCAATCTAAGAAAATTAAAACCCACTTTTCCAGCAGAACGGCTGCAAAAGTGGGTTTCTGCTACTTATATTATTCTTTTTCTTTTGCGCTTTCTTCAATAATTTTCTTGGCAATATGGTCCGGTGCCTGCTCATATGCACGGAAGACTAAGGAATAACTGCCGCGACCCTGGGTAATGGAGCGCAGGTCCGTTGAGAATTTTGCCATTTCAGCCATGGGAACATCTGCTGTGATGGTGACAGAACCGTCAGACTGGGGCTCGCTGCCCAGCACTCTGCCGCGACGCTTGTTGATATCGCCCATAACGTCACCCATGTTAGCATTGGGCAGGTTCACCGTTAGAGTGCCAATGGGCTCAAGTAATACCGGGGAAGCCTGTGCAAGACCTGCCTTATAGGCAAGGTTTGCTGCCATTTTAAACGCCATTTCAGAAGAGTCAACGCTGTGGTAGGAGCCGTCATAGAGAGTTGCCTTTAAGCCGACAACGGGGTAGCCCGCCAAAACACCATGTGCCATGCTTTCTTTTAAGCCTTTTTCAACAGCGGGGAAGAAGTTCTTAGGAACGGCACCGCCAAAGACCTTTTCTTCAAACACAAGCTCTAAAGAGTCAGTAGGTTCAAACTCAATCCAAACATGACCATACTGACCGTGACCGCCGGACTGTTTTTTGTGCTTGCCTTCCGCTTTTACAGCCTTGCGGATGGTTTCACGGTAAGGCACTTTCGGCTCTTTTAAATCAACGTCAACATTATATTTTGTTTTCAGCTTGCTAATCACAACTTCAATGTGCTGCTCACCAATACCGGAGATAACCTGTTCCTTGGTTTCCTTATCATGCTTTAAGCGGATGGTCTTATCTTCTTCCATCATCTTAGAAAGACCGGCACTGATTTTTTCTTCATCCCCTTTTGCCTTGGGCATAATTGCCATGCTTGTCACGGGCTCAGGGAATTCTATTGCTTCAAAAAGAACCGGAGCGGATTTATCGCAAAGAGAGTCGCCCGTTGCGGTCAGAGTCAGTTTGGGAACCGCACCAATGTCACCGGCAATGAGTTTATCAACCTCAATCTGCTTTTTGCCGCGCATCATGTAGATACGACCGATTTTTTCTTCGGCTTTTTTATTTACATTGTAAACAGTTGAGTCTTTTTTCAATGTACCACGATATACACGTACAAAGGAAAGCCTGCCGATGAAAGGGTCTGCAATGGTTTTAAAACACTGTGCAGCGAGCAAACCATCAGGATCGCTGGCAATCTCAACCGGTTCGCCGGCGGTATCTTCCGCCAGCTTTGTAATCTTATCCGGACCTGCCGTATATTTCATAATGGCATCCATCAAAAGCTGTGTGCCTTGATTTTTAATCGCGCTGCCGCAGAGAACGGGAACAATTTGCCGGTTACGGGTTCCGTATTTTAAACCGTCGTAAATTTCTTCTGCAGAAAATTCTATACCGTCAAAATATTTTGTCATTAAGTCATCGTCAGTTTCGGCAACGGCTTCCATAATCATTTCACGAACGGGTGCGATTTCATCATCCATGCCCTCGGGAACGGGACCGTCAATACGCTTGTCACCTTCCCAACGTCTTGATGTCATGTCAACCACGTTTACAAAACCATCAATTTTATCGCCGTTTTTAATGGGTACCAAGCACGGCGCAATGCACTTGCCAAATGTATCTTTCAGTTCGGCTAACACCCTGTGATAGTCGGACTTTTCATCATCTAATTTATTGATAAAAATAATTAGGGGGATGCCTTTTTTCTCACAAAGAGTCCAGGCTTTTTCAGCACCAACGCTCACACCGGATTTGCCGCTGATGACGAGCACGGCACAATCTGCCGCTGCAACAGCTTCAATTTGCTCACCGACAAAGTCAAAATATCCCGGCGTGTCAATTAAGTTGATTTTTACTTCACGCCATTCAAGTGGCAGAGTGGACGCACCAATGGAGCAAAGACGTTTAATTTCCTCAGGATCATAATCGCTGACGGTATTACCGGAGGCGATGTTTCCCAATCTGTCAGAAGCGCCGGAGGCGAACAGCAACGCTTCAGCAAGTGAAGTTTTACCTGCACGTCCATGTCCTAAAAGCACAATGTTTCTGAGTTTTGCTACCGGATAGTCTTTCATTCAATTTCCCTCCATGTTCTCATGCCAAAAAGCACAAATTTTTATTTCATGCTCACCGCCTTGGGTGAGGGGCAAGCAATTTTACATAGCCAAATTTAATGAAGGCGCCGACTCTAGGCGGCGTAACTTGGAAATTGGATTTACATGGTGCGAATATTTAATTGTAAACTTATGCTATATATACCACCTAAATGATCGTTTTAATCAATATTTTGCAACTTTTTCAAAAGAATTTCCTTTTGGTTAAGTGCCGGGTCATCTAAAACAAGGTTTAACGCCAGGGAAAGCATTTCGCCAATTTCTTTGCCACGGTAGCCGAGGTTCATTAAATCACTGCCGCCGATGGCAAGGTCGGCCACCGTCAGGGCATCTGCGTCAGCGCAGATTTCTTCATAGAAAGCCATAACGGATTCAAAATGGAGCAGACGTTCCTTTAAATATGCGGGATTTTGACCGGCAATGTCGGCTTTTTGCAAAGCCATTAAATCGGGGAAAACGTCTTTTCCGACTGCGCTGACAGCATGCCGTATACTTTTTTTTGTGGGAGCAAACCGCCTGTCGTGTTCGCGGATTAACAAAAGCACTGCATCTTTGGTTTTGTTATCCAATCGCAGACGGAGAAAAATGTCTTCAGCATGTGCCACGCTTGCTGTTTCATGACCATAAAAGTGGTCAATGCCCTCTTCATCGGTTGTTTTTTTATCCGGCTTCCCCACATCGTGAAGCAGTGCGGCGAACCGAAGAGTGAGCTTTTTGGGGGTGTTTTCTAAAACAGACAGGGTGTGGTCACCTACATTATAAATATGATAGGGGTGATTCTGAGCCGTCGCAAAGCATCTGTCAAGCTCCGGCAGAATATGCCTTAAAATACCGGTTTCGTGCAAAATTTTTATTTCAGCCGGACGGTCAGACATCAAAATTTTAACAAGCTCATCCCGCACCCGTTCACCGCTGATGGCAGAAATTAAGGAGGCAAGCCTACCTATGGCAGATAGGATATCGCCGTCAATTGAAAAACCGGTTTGCGCCGAAAAGCGAACAGCACGGAGCATGCGGAGGGCATCTTCATCAAAACGAACCCGGGGGTCACCCACGCAGCGAATCAGCTTTTTTTTAATATCCTCTCTACCGCCAAAGGGGTCAAAAAGACCGGCATCGGGATGATACGCCATGGCATTCATGGTAAAATCCCGGCGGGATAAATCTTCATAAATATCTTGTGTAAAGGTAACGGATTCAGGCTTTCTGTGGTCTTTGTAGATGCCGTCTACCCGAAAGGTGGTTACCTCATAGGCGTTTTTGCCGCAGAGCACCGTTACGGTGCCGTGCGCAAGGCCTGTGGGAACAGTTTTATTAAAGCAGGCAATAATTTCTTCAGGGCGAGCGGAGGTAGTAATATCCCAGTCTTGGGGCACTTTCCCTAAAAACATATCCCGAACACAGCCGCCCACGGCAAAGGCTTTATATCCGTTTTCTGTTAATGTATTTAATATATATAAAACATCTTGGGGCAGTGTCTGGTTCATCGTAATTCCTCCTACATGTTAATTATAATTTTTTTTGAAAAGTCTGTCAATACTCCGCCTGTGAATAAAAAATTTCTGTAGTTTTTTACTAAAATCACAGCGTAAAATGTGTTTAAGATATCTGGTAATGTTTTTTACCATAGTTTTAAAAATATAGCAGATATAATTTATAAAATACTTTAAAAGCCGTAAAAAAGGTACTATAATTAGGTTTGTAACTAAGCACAGAATTGAATTTTGCTTTTTTAGTTTCATTTTCTTTTGAATTTTTTGCAAAAAACAGAAAATATCATTGACAGCAGACTAAAAAAAAGGTACAATAAAAGGTGTAGTTTTACTTAAAATTAGGTAAGATATATAAATTAAAAAAAGGAGGAACCAAAGAGACTACAATGACAACAGAATTGATAATCACAATAGCAGTTGCTTTGATCTTGATCGTTCTGGCGGCTTTTATTGCTTTCCGCCTGGGCGTTTCCTATAGAAAAAAAGTGGCCGAAGCAGAGTTTGGCAGTGCCGAGGCAGAAGCTAAGGAAATCATTCAGCGTGCTAAAAAAGAAGGCGAAAGCAAAAAACGTGAATTGCTCTTAGAGGCAAAAGAAGAAAACCACAAGCAAAGACAGGAATTTGATCGCGAGATCAAAGAACGCAGAGGAGACATTTCCAGACAGGAAAGAAGAATCCAGCAAAAAGAAGAAAATCTTGACAAGAAAACGGAATCCATTGAGCGTAAAGAAGAAAAGCTTGCGCAGAAGGAAAAGGATCTGGATCAGCTCAGAGGCGAGATTGATGAAATTAAGAAAAAAGAGCTGGGCATTTTAGAGCAAATTTCCGGCCTTTCTGCTGAAGATGCAAAACAGTATCTGTTAAAGAGTGTGGAAAGTGAAGTGCGTCATGAGGCAGCACTCATGGTGAAGGAAATTGAAACCCAGGCAAAAGAAAATGCCGAAAAGAACGCAAAGAACATTATTGCCGGTGCCATTCAGAAATGTGCGGCAGACCATGTTGCCGAAACCACCGTTAGTGTGGTTAATCTGCCCAGCGATGAAATGAAGGGCAGAATCATCGGCCGTGAGGGTCGAAACATTCGTACATTAGAAACCCTGACCGGTATCGACTTAATCATTGACGATACACCGGAAGCAGTTATTCTGTCCGGTTTTGACCCGGTGAGACGTGAAATTGCCCGTCTGTCTTTAGAAAAACTGATTGTAGACGGCAGAATCCACCCTGCACGGATTGAAGAAATGTATGAAAAGGCTAAAAAAGAGGTTGAAACCGAGATTAAGCAGGAAGGTGAAAACGCTGTATTCGAAACCGGCGTTCACGGTTTGCATCCCGAAATTATCCGCCTGTTAGGCAAGCTTAAGTACAGAACCAGTTACGGCCAGAATGTGCTGAAGCACTCCATTGAAGTATCGCATCTGTCCGGTTTAATTGCCGGGGAACTGGGTGCAGATATTACCATTGCTAAGCGTGCCGGTCTGCTTCATGACCTGGGAAAAGCTGCTGACCATGAAATGGAAGGCTCTCATGTTATGATTGGTGCTGACCTTGCTAAGAAATATAAGGAAGGTCAGGATGTTGTTCACGCTATTATGGCACATCACGGTGATGTTGAAGCAAACACTTTGGTTGCTGTGATTGTTCAGGCTGCTGATGCGATTTCGGCTGCCCGTCCCGGTGCCCGCCGTGAAAACATTGAATCTTACATTAAGCGTCTTGAAAAGCTCGAGGAAATTGCAAACTCCTTTGAAGGGGTTGAACGTTCCTTTGCCATTCAGGCAGGTCGCGAAATCAGAATCATGGTTAAGCCTGACGATGTTAAAGATGAAAGCATCGTAATGGTTGCAAGAGATATCGTGAAGCGTATTGAAAATGAGCTGGAATACCCTGGCCAAATCAAAGTTAACGTTATCCGTGAGACACGCGCGATTGAATATGCAAAATAATCTGTGCTGTAGCAAAATGCACAGACTGTGCAAAGCACAAAAAGGAAACTCGCCATATGCCGAGTGTTCTTAAGGACACTCGGCAGTTTTATTCGCCTTGTGGCGAGTGGTATTTGCTTCGCAAGTGATATTGCTACGCAACGGTATTGCCTACGGCAGTTTGTTGGAGAATAAAATATCACTAAAAGCACAGTTTTTAATAACACTTTTGATTTATCAAAAATATCACTCTGTACGAAGTACAGAATATCACTTGAAAAAACACTAAAATTAAAGTATAATTAGCATAGAGGTGATAATAGTGGCAGATAGTGTTTTAAGAGATAAGGCAAAGCAATTTGCAAAAGATGTTGTTTTCTTATGCAGAGAAATTAAATCAAGTCATAAAGAGGCGGTATTGGTAAACCAACTACTTCGTTCGGCGACTTCAATCGGTGCAAATCTACACGAAGCACAATATGCTCAAAGCAAGAACGATTTCATATCAAAACTCGAAATTGCTCAAAAAGAGTGCTATGAAACAGAGTATTGGTTAGAATTGTTTTTTGAAACAGATTGTATCGAAGAACATAAATATAGGGAAATGCGAAACGAATGCGGTGCTATTCGAAGAATGTTGATATCATCACTAAAAACAGTTAAATCTAAATAGTAGTATTAAGCCTGAAACGATTTTGTCGTTTCAGGCTTTTCTAATAAGGTCTTAGGATATCCTAAATTTTCAGAAGATGATATACATCTTCCCTGCTTGTTATAGTACCGGACAATTTTATAAAAAGTATTGATAAACTCAAATATAAGTGTTATAATAATTATGCCAAACTAAATTTAATATATAAAGGTATAAGATGTATTTTTATATACGTTTATTTTGCATATCATAATATTTGAATTTTGTTAAAAATGCAAGTTCCATTTATTATGGTATGTTATCTTATGCTATATAAATTTAGTTTGGCGACTATCGGAGTTTGCGTTTTTTATGCGTCTGCTTCGGTAGGCGCATTTTTTATTGCGTGATTTTTTTAGAAAGGAGAAAGTTTTATTAAGTTAATTTAAGTAAATAAATTATTGTTAGAAAGGATTTTGAAAATGAAAAAAATATTTGTATTGCTGATTTGCTTTGTAATGACTCTTTCTTGTGTTGGTTGTTCTTCCTCGGGAATTGGCGATATAACAACGGATGCAAACGGAAACTTCGAGGTAAAGCTTATAAGTGCAGGTTTTGTTGATGAAATCAGCATGGATGAAGATAGTGAAAATTTTTTGATGCCTATAGTAGATGATGAAACCAAGCATCCATTAAGTGCCAAAAACGGAAATGCATTATTTCATTATACCTATGAATATAAATTTGTGGGAAAACAACCAATTGATGATCATTTTCATGATTTTGCACAGCCATTTTTGAAATACGATAAAGAATATCTCTTCCAAGAAAATTACGTTTCTGTTCAAAATATCAATTCCAAATGGTATTTTCTTTCTAGCGACATATACGATGATGTACTTGAAAAGAATTTCGGTGTGAGTAATACAACTTTTCATATTAGCGGCAATACATATAAGCCACTTGATGATACTGTTTATCAGGTTCGCGGGTTTATTATTGTGCCGGAGAAAATTAAACTTGAATCTAAGTCCTTAACGTTTGGTCTTCGCTCAATGGGGAAAACGTATACCATTAGATAGAAAAAAGTCCAACTATTAACATGTTCTAAAAGCGCCAAAGTTAACAGTTGGACTTTTTTGTTATATTCTAAAAGAGAAATTATCTTTAAGCAACTACATTTTTCCCAAAAAGTACTCTACTTAATAAATTATGCACTTTCAGACTGTCCTTAAGGGTACACCACATATGGCGAGTTTCTTTTTTGTGCTTTGCGATTTGAAAAAACTTCATCACTTGCTGTATCTGTATACAGTGTCGGGCCTCAGTTTGTCCAATCTACACTATTTTGCATCTAGCTCAGGAAAGGGTTGCAAGCACGTCATAAGCCAGGAGAAAGCCGCATAAGATGAATAATGACATTGGAAGCAGAAAGGATGTAAATTATGAAACAAATTCTGGCATTGTGTCTTTCAGTATGTTTGTTATTGTGCGGTTTTCCGGTATTAGCAGAAGAGGTGCCGCCGGTTACGGTTTCGGCGCCGGCAGCAATTTTAATAGAAGCAGGCACCGGGCAGGTCTTGTTTGAAAAAAACAGCCATGAACGTAGACCGCCGGCGTCGGTCACTAAAATTATGACCATGCTACTCACCATGGAGGCCATTGCAAACGGTCAGATTGGCTTAGATGACATGGTTTCGTGTTCAGAAAATGCAGCGTCCATGGGTGGCTCTCAGGTATATCTTGAGCCGGGGGAACAAATGAGCGTAAGGGATATGTTAAAAGCTGTTGCTGTTGCCTCGGGCAATGATGCGGCGGTGGCTTTGGCAGAACACATAGCCGGCAGCATGGAAGGATTTGTTGCCATGATGAACAAACGGGCGGAAGAATTGGGCATGGCAGACACCCATTTTGTGAACTGTAACGGTCTGGATGATCCTGAGCATTTGACAAGCGCCTATGATATCAGCTTAATGAGTCGGGAATTGGTGAAATATCCGTTGATTTTAGAATTTACGGGAATCTGGATGGATAGTTTGCGTGACGGGGCATTTGGCCTTGTTAATACTAACAAATTGATTCGTTTTTATGAAGGTGCAAATGGCCTTAAAACCGGATCTACCAGTGTGGCAAAATATTGCCTTTCAGCTTCTGCTGTTCGCGATGGTATGAATTTAATCGCCGTTATTATGGGTGCAGAGACCTCAAAAGAACGTTTTGCCGACGCCACCCGCTTACTTGACTACGGCTTTGCAAACTATGCCATCGCCGGCAGCCTGCTCGCGCCGGAGGAGTTAATGCCTCTTTCGGTGGTAAAAGGAAAGGTAGAACAGATAGAAATTGGCGTTTCCAATGAATTTCACGTTTTGGTCAATAAGGCGAAGCTCAACAGCGTCGAAAAGCATATTACCTTGCCCGAGACCGTGGAGGCACCGGTCAAAATTGGCGATACAGTGGGCAGGGTGGAGTTTATGATTGATGGAAATCGCATTGGCGGAACGGATATTATTGCTAAAACAGAATCAGAAAAAATGAATCCCTTTGGCATGCTGAAAAAACTGTCAAAACAGCTTTTGTTTGGGAACTGCCGGCAGGCAATTCCTAAGCCGGAGGTTTAACAAAAAGGTCACTCCTGCATAAATTGTGAGGGTTTGGAAATAATAAAAGCAAACCCCGGCAGGAGGAACATGTTATGTATCAAATACAAAAGAAACGCAAAAGCGGATGGGTGTTTTTCATTTTATTTCTTTGTGCCTTTGTGGTGGGACTCGGGCTTGGATTTGTAGGAAGGTACATGAATTTGCGTCAGCAAAAATCGAAGAGCACACCGCATCAGGTCAGTGAGCAAATTCAGACAGAGGGAGAGAATACTGATATTCCCGACCGGACAGCATCGGTTAATATTATTGCCGAGGCAGAACCCACACCGACAGTGCAACAGCCTTATTATGTGGTTGCCCAATCGGATAAGGTTTGTGTATTTTTCATGGATGAAAACGGGAATTGGCGGTTTAGCCATAATCTTGCCATTGAGCTTGATGCTCTGCGCGAAGAAGATAAACAGCTCTTTTATGAGGGAATTACGCTTTCCTCAAAACAGGAGCTTTCGTCCCTGGTAGAGGATTTCAGTTCTTAGAAAAAAGGTGATGTAGAAAAGTTATTTTTTTACATCACCTTTTTTGGGGGATAGGAAGAAATGCTTCAGAATGGACAAACTGAGTTCCGACGGCGTACACTGGTACGCCAAGAGGTGAAGTTTGTTCATAGCAAAAAAAAATAAATTTTAAAAAACTCAAATTTTTTTGAGTTTTTTCTCTTATTTTTACAGAATGGCATTTACTTTTGCTGCTGTAATCTATGTTTTTCTTCTTTTTTGCGCTCTGGACTTTTTTTACATCACCTTTTTTTCAGAATATGTTGAAAAACATAGCATTTTGCGGTACAATACTTATAGAGAGTTAACGCTTTGTAATTGCAAAATGGAGTGTACATATGAAAAAAATTTGGATGATAGTTTTATGTTTGCTTTGTATCACCGTTTCTGCCTCGGCGGAAGAAAACTATGATTTGCTGTATCCTTTCTGTGATGGCTATGCCAGAGCGGTAAAAAATCTTAAATGGGGCCTTTTAGATGAAAACCTTGACCTTGCGGAGAATTTTAACTGGGACTATATCGGCGAGCTTTCAGAAAATCGGCGGATTGTGAAAAAAGGGGAATTATACGGCTTTTTAAATGAGAAGAACGCCGTCGTCATCTCCCCGTCTTACAGCCAGGTTTATAATTTTTCTGAGGGGCTTTGTGCGGTGAAAAATGCCGAGGGGCAATGGGGTTATATTGATCCCCAAGGCAATTTGGTTATTCCTTTTGCTTATGAGGTTGCGAATGATTTTTCCTGTGGGCTGGCGTTGGTAAAAACCGGCGGTTTTTACGGTTATATTGATAAAACCAATCAATTTGTGATTCCGGCGACGTATGAAGAAGCATATCCTTTTTCTGAAAACCGTGCATGCGTGCGCTCGGGGGAGTTATATGGCTTTATTGATACAATGGGCACGATGGTGATTCCTCCAAGCTATGAGGTTGCGTTTGATTTTGCCGGTGGCGGAGCGGTTGTAAAGCAAGGTAGTTACACTTTTGTTGATGATAGCGGCAAAAATAAAATGTCAGCCGTTTGGGAACAGCTTTCGCCTCAGATCGGTGGCGGTTATTTAAAAGCTAAAAAAAATGGGGTCTGGATGTTTGTTGATTCCGGCGGTAACGTATTATCTGATGGTTATACGTATTTGGGAGATTTTTCTGACGGATTATGCCCGGTGGGAACAGATAGCGGCTACGGCTATATAAATGAAGCATTTGAGTTGGCGATTCCGGCAGAGTGGGACAGTGCCGGTGCTTTCTCTGAAGGGTTTGCACCTGTTTCACGGGGCGGTTTTTTCGGCTATATTGATAAAACAGGCAGACTTGTAACAGAGCTTTTATATGCCGATGCAGGAAAGGTTTCTGCCGGCTTAGGCGCGGTTTGTGAGGCAGAAGGCGGGTATTACTTCATCAACCCACAGATGACGGCATCTGAATCGAAATCGGATTCCGGCTTGGAGCAAGAGCCGGCACGGGGATTTGAAACAGTTGTGGATGGTCAGATGTTGCTCTTAAAAATTGATTACCCGTTTTTGCAAAAAGGCAGAGAGAATATTCCCCTAGATGCCGCACCAATCATACGTGACGGTCGCACGCTGCTTCCCATACGGCATGTGGTGGAAGCACTTGGCGGTGAGGTTAAGTGGGACCCTGAGGAACAAAAAATTTCTCTTTACTATGAATCTCACTCTGTAATCATGTATGTAAGCGAGGCAGGCGCTTTTGTTGACGGACGCTTTGTGCTGTTGGATGTACCGCCTGTGATTGAGAATAACAGAACCTTAGTTCCGGTTCGCTTTGTTATTGAATCTCTGGGGTGCGAAGTGGAGTGGTTGCCGGACGGCCAAGAGGTTTTAATTACCTATTAAACTCTTGACAGCCTTTTAAGAACAGATTATAATATATATAACAATGAAATTGAAAAGGAGAACTTACTATGTCGATTTTGGTAACCGGCGGTGCCGGATATATTGGATCACACACCAGTGTAGAACTGCTAGAGAGCGGATATGATATTGTCATTTTGGACAATTTTTTAAACTCAAAGCCTGAAGCGTTAAACCGGATTCGCAAAATTACCGGACAGGACTTTAAATTTTACGAGGCTGATCTTTTAGACCGCAATGCAATTGAGAAAATTTTTGCAGAAAACGAGATTGAAGCCGTTATTCACTTTGCCGGTTTAAAAGCGGTAGGAGAGTCTGTTCAGAAGCCTTTGTGGTATTATCACAACAACATTACCGGCACATTGATTTTGTGTGAAGTTATGGCAAAACACAATGTTAAAAAGCTGGTATTCAGCTCTTCAGCCACAGTATACGGAAATCCAAAGTCAGTTCCTATTAGTGAAGATTTTCCTTTGTCTACAACAAATCCCTACGGCAGCACCAAGCTGATGATTGAAAATATTCTGCGTGATTTAGTTGTAGCAGACAGTGAGTGGAGTATTGCCCTTCTTCGCTACTTTAATCCCATCGGAGCGCATGAATCCGGTTTGATTGGTGAAGACCCCAATGATATTCCTAACAATTTGCTTCCCTATGTTGCTCAGGTTGCAGCCGGAAAGCTGGAAATTTTAAGTGTATTTGGCAATGATTATCCCACTTGCGACGGTACAGGTGTCCGTGACTATATCCATGTGGTGGATTTGGCACGCGGCCATCTAAAAGCCGTTGAACGAGTGAAAGCGCACGCCGGCGTGGATGCTTATAATCTGGGGACCGGTCACGGTTACAGTGTTTTGGATATTGTTAAAACGTTCTCCGAAGTAAACGGTGTAGAAGTGAAGTATAAAATAGCGCCCAGACGTCCCGGCGATATTGCAGAATGCTATGCAAATCCCCAAAAGGCAAAGGAATTGCTTGGCTGGGAAGCAGAGTATGACTTGAGGAAAATGTGTCAGGACGCATGGAAGTTTATGGTAGAAAATCCAAGCGGACTGTAAAAAACACATCTTGTTGCATTTACAATTAAAGAGGCTGTAGCAAAATGAAATCATTTTTTGCTACAGCCTCTTTTTTGGTTTAGGAAGGAAACTTGCAATCTACAGTTGCTTGGCGTGTATTAGTAAATCAATATAATCGTAATATTGTGCAACAGCAATTTTACCCTCTAAATCTAAAGTGGATAAATCCAAAGACGTACGTTGGTTTTCAAATTTACGCCAGACACGACAACATTCTTCAATTTCGTGCATGCTTAAGGAAATATTTTTGTATTCGGTCCGGTCGACGAGATAATCCACCAGAACTTGAAATTTATCAGCAATACGGATTAACATTTCGTTATCCGGCTGACGTTTTCCGGTTTCATAATTGGCTAAACAGCTTCTTGAAATGCCGAGATCGCGTGCTAAATCCTTCTGGGAGATTCCGCGTTCTAAGCGTAGCGTTTTCAATTTTCTGGAAAATGGAGTTTTGAAACTATCTTTCATCAAAGATTCCTCCAGACAGGTTTTGTAGTATTATGTCTAAAGTATACAATAAAAACAACAAAATGTCCAGAAGAAAAAGAAAAAAAGTTACAAAAATACAAAACAGACAAGAAAAATATAAAATTATGCATAAAAAATACAACTGCATTGTATAATAATAGCTGTAGCAAAACGCAATCATTTTACTACAGCTATTATTTTTCTTACTGTGCAGCTTTATTCAGGAATTCCTTCTCCATTTCTAAAATATCTTCCAACCAGTATACACCAATATCCAATGCAGCATATAAGCTGTCACGCTCTGCTTTTTTTGTTAAGCGGGCGGTTGCAATATCATCGCCGTGCTTTTCCAAAAGCTCAATGGTAACCTTTGACGCAACATCCAGATCCTTTAGTTTTTTTGTTTCGGTAATGGTAAACCGAGTAATAAAATTCTCAGAAAAATCGCCGTAGTATAAGACATTACCGTCACGCAGAAGCGGTTTTCCCTCATATAATAAATATTCTTTTGCCTTTTTTGCCATCTTTGTCTCCCTCCTGTCGCAAATCGCGACGTTTATTTATGCCATGGATTTTTTACTCCTCTAATTCCTTTAAAGTGGATAAATCAATCTCTGTTTCTTGATTTCGTTTTGCATTATCTTTAATAACCGAAAGTTCAGAAACTTTAAATTCGCTGACTGTGTTCTCCGGTCCTGCCTCCAATCGGATTTGTGCCAAGCCTTTTAGCAGATTGGTGGAAACCACGGTGCCGCGTCCTGCCGGTGTTTGTACAATCGCACCAACGTTGGGCGTTTCTTTCAAAAGGGCTTCGTAGGCATCCTGCTCATATTTTAAACAACACATCAGTCTTCCACAGGTGCCGGAAATCTTTGTGGGATTTAGGGATAAAGACTGTTCCTTTGCCATTTTAATGGATACCGGCTCAAAATCACCCAAAAACAGAGAGCAGCATAAGGGTCGTCCACAAATTCCCAGACCGCCACGCATTTTTGCTTCATCGCGAACGCCAATTTGTCTCAGTTCAATGCGGGTGCGGAACACAGAGGCCAGGTCTTTTACAAGCTGACGGAAGTCTACACGACCGTCTGCGGTGAAATAGAACAGAATCTTACTGCCGTCAAAGGTATATTCAACATCAATCAGATTCATTTCCAGCTTATTGGCTTTGATTTTTGATAAACAAATATCATAAGCTTCTTTTTCTTTCTTTTCGTTTTCTTTCAAATTTTTTATGTCAGCCTCTGTTGCTTTACGGAGAATTTTTTTAATGGGAATAGAAAAATGACTTTCGTCGATTTCTTTTTCTGTCATGGCAACATGACCGAATTCCACCCCGCGGGCGGTTTCTACAATGACACCGTCGCCGGCAGAAAACGTTTGACCGTCCGGGTCAAAATAATAAATTTTACCTACAGATTTAAATCGGATACCGATTACCTTAATCATGAATTTCCTCCTGCATCTTTGTCAAAAGTTCAAGCCCGGCTACAGTAAAGCTGGCGTTTTTTGAAAGCCGTGTGCGAAAGCTTACAACCGCTTCCATCATGCGAACCAAACTGCCGGGTGAATATGCGTTTGCAAAACGCTCTATCGTTGCCTGGTTATCTGCACAGATCAGCTTGGGATTTTTAGAGATTTTTTGGCGCATGCAATCTCTTAAGAAATTTAACATAAAGTCAATGACGTCGTCAATCCGTTCCCGGTTTTGGATAAAAAACTGTTGCAACCGGGGGAGTGCCGTGCTGCTGCTAGGGAAGTCTGCAAGCTGCGCCAGCGTTTTCTGGTATAACTGATAGTATTCCTCATCCTTTAAAATCGTCAGCCCTCTGCCGATAATTCCTTGCGAAAAGGTAGCGGCAAGCTCTTTGCGGCTGTTTTCTGCCTCCTGCTTGCTAAAGTAGCTCCGGCAAACATCATCTGAAAGAGGTAAAAACTGAAATTTCAGACAGCGGGAAAGCACGGTTTGCAGCAGTTGGTCTGCGCTGGGAGCAAGAAGTAAGAAAACGGCATAAGCGGGTGGCTCTTCCAAAATCTTCAGAAGAGCATTTTGGGCTTCAACGGTGAGCAGTTCACTGCTTTCGATGATGAAGACTTTTCGTCCGGCGTGAAAGGGACGGATGTATGCCTCTTTAACAATTTGTTCCCGTACCGGTTCTACGCCGATGCTTTTTTTATCTGTTGGTGCCTGCAGGGTGATTAAATCCGGATGGTTACCGGAGGCAAGCAGACGACAAGAAGCACAAGTATGACAGGGTTTTCCGTTATGGGGTGCCTGACATAACAGTGAAGCGGCAAAAGCCCTGGCAACTGTTTTTTTACCGATGCCCGGACTGCCACAAAATAAATAAGCACTGACAACTCGGTCGCAGCTCACAGCCTGACACAGTTTTTTCTGAATCAGGCTGTGACCGACGATTTCTTCATAATCAAACTTTTTCAAAACGCTCAACATCCACTACGAAAATAGTCGCACCGCCGGTTTCGATTTCTTCAGGGTATGAAGCATAGTTGCCGCCAATAGCACTGATAAACGGTTCCGGCGTGAAGATAATTTGCTTTCTCTTCATGCAGTGCTTTTCAATGATATTTACAACTTCCTGTACTCTTTCTTCGTCTGTACCTACAAGCAACGTTGTATTACCTGCACGCAGGAAACCGCCGGTAGATGCCATTTTAGTAACAGAAAAACGGGCTTTATTCAGTTCACGCATAACGAGGCTACCATCGTCGTTGCTAACGATTGCAAATATAAGTTTCATAGTGTACCTCCGTTCTGCTGCAATGCAGCATTAAATTTATAATGGTTTGCTTTCGCCCGTAAGCTCCAGCATAAATTCACCTAAAGACGCTGCTGCGTTGGGTTTGGCGATATTTTTTATATTTTGTTTCATGGCTTTTGCTTTATAGTCACAGTGCAAAAGTTGATAAATTGCCTCAGTAATCGGGAACGTAGGGCTCACACACAAGGCAATGCCGTTGTTTAGCATAAACTCTTTGTTTCTGTCCTCTTGACCTGGAATGGGATCAAGCATGATGATGGGGAGTTCTTTTGCCATTGCCTCAGAGGTGGAAAGACCACCGGGTTTCGTAATGATGCAGTCGGCTGCATCCATTAACATAGAGACCTCATTGGTATAACCGTAATTGATGATGTTTTTTCGTTTAATCATAGCATCAATTCTGGCTTTCAGCTTTTTGTTGTTCCCGCAGACGGTGATGAGCTGAAAATCTTCACTCATACGGTCTAAATTGCGGATTGTAGACAAAATATTATGACCGTATCCCATAGAACCCATCATTAACAGAATGGTAAACCGGTCTTCCAGCCCCAATTTGCTGCGCGCCTCTTTTTGAGATATTTTATAGGAAAAATGAGGCTGAATGGGAATGCCGAAGGGCTTGATTTTATTTTCGGGGATGCCTTTCTTAATTGCCTGAAAGGTTAAAAGCTCTGATGCAGTAATATAATAATCCACATCAGCATCCTCCCAGAAGGGATGTATGGTATAGTCTGTAACGATTGCAATAGTTTTGGCACGGACCGGATATTTTCTGCACAGGTGGGTGATGGCAATGGCCGCAATTACATGGGTTGCAACAATCACATCCGGATCGTATTGCCGGATATACGCCAAAAGTTTTTTGTGCAAAACAGATTTAATCAATTTACCTACATTGGAATTTTTAGTGTAGTTTCTTTGGTCTGCCAGATCATAAAAACGACCATAAATATGAGGGGTCATTTTTGTGGACAATAAATATCCTTGTTGCAGAGAGTCAGCAAGGATAGGACTTACGTTATCCATAACGTCCAAAAAGCGACATTCAACCTCTTCGTTGCTTTTAAAATATTCAACAACCGCTTTGGCGGTTTGGTGATGTCCCTGACCTGTGGGGACTGATAAAAAAAGCACTTTCATGGCTTTTTCCTCCAAATTTTATGCTGTCGCGCATGTAAGGGAGCTGCTACTTAAAATAATCCGGGGATGTTTAAACCGCCGGTGAGGCTTGACATGCCTTCTTCCATCATTTCTGAAGCTTTGGCACCGGCTTCATTGACGGCAGCAACAATTAAGTCCTCTAACATTTCAATATCATCCGGGTCAACAATTTCCGGTTTTAAGGCAACAGAAACCAGCTCGTGGCTGCCTTTCATGGTAACCGTCACAGCACCGCCGCCGACTGTAGCTTCAACGGTTTTTTCGCTGATTTCAGCCTGCATCCGTTCCATATCTTCCTGCATTTTCTGAACGCGCTGCATCATTGCAGCTTTATTCTGGTTTACACCGCCGCCGGTAAATTTATTTCCTTTTGCCATGTTTTGTTCCTCCGTTTTTATTGCATCATTTCTAAGTGCGTTACACGCATCAAATAATTTCAATTTCACTGTGCTGGTTGCCCAGTTCTAAAAGACGGTCAAAGGCATCGCCTTCGTCGCTTGTGATGCCGGCCTCTTTGTCAGATAGGCACTGCACCTGCAATTCCTTGCCGGTCACGGCCTGTATTGCAATTTGAATCAGCTCAATGTTGCCGGCTCTTGCCACAACGGTTTTATTCATCATAGCGTCTTTTGCAAACACTAAGGAAAAACGCTTTCCCAGCATCATAGGCGTAGCCCTGTTAATGTGAGGCAATACCGGTGCACCGCCGTGGGCACGGATATACTCTTTAATTTCATCAAAGCGATCGATGATAGAATCGCCCGAGTTTTGAGCTTCATTTTTTGATTCTTCCGGCTTTACCGGTTTTGTTTCTGCCGGTTTTGCAGGCGCTTTTTCTGCCGGAAGAGGTGCTGCATCCTCCCAGGGGGGCGTGTCGCCGGCGGCTTCTTCTGCCGGCTTTGCCACCGGCATAATGCCCTTTGCAAGCTTTGATTCCAAATCTGCTACACGGGCGTGAAGTGCTTCAAAAGAACTGTCATATGACGGACTTGCAAGCTTTACCAGCGTCAGCTCATAAACTGTTCTGCCGTAGCCGGAGGCTTTGGCGCTGACAACAGCTTCATTTAGATTTTTTAATGCAAAAATTAACTTTTCGAGACTAAAGGCTTCTGCAAGAGCCTTCATTTTTTCTAAGTGTTCCAACGATGTATTAATGATTTTCTCAGGCTCTCGGGTAACCTTTGTCACCAATAAATCTCGCAGAAAGTGGGTGAGGCGGTCTATAAAAACCTCCGGTTCTTTGCCGTTTTCAATAACGGAGTCAAATACAGACAGCGCTTCGCCGCCGTCACCATCTGCAATAGCCCGACAAATGTTAAACAAAGCATCATGATCTGCAATGCCCATAATGGACAGCAAATCATCATAGTCAATTTCCTCATCAGAGTAACCCAAAACCTGCTCTAAAATACTCAGAGAATCACGCATGGAACCATCGCCTAATTCTGCAACCATGCGAAGCGCTTCAGGGGTGACCCGTCTAGCCGAGGCAGAAACAATTTTGCTAAGGTGCTTTGTAATATCGCTTTGGGTAATTCGTTTAAAATCAAACCGCTGACAACGGGACAAAACCGTTGGCGGAATTTTATTGAGCTCTGTGGTAGCTAAAATAAAGAGTACATGGGCAGGCGGCTCTTCCAGGGTTTTTAAAAGTGCGTTAAAGGCCTGGGTGGTAACCATGTGAACCTCGTCGATGATATAAACCTTCTTTTTTGCACGGGTAGGGAGAAAGGCAACATCATCAATAATTTCACGAATGTTTTCTACTTTGTTTTTAGAAGCGCCGTCCATTTCCACAACATCTAAAATAGAATCATCCAAAATACCTTTGCAGATTTCGCATTCGTTGCAAGGGTTTCCGTCCTGCGGGTTTAAACAGTTTACCGCCCGGGCAAGAATTTTCGCTGTTGATGTTTTGCCGGTGCCGCGGGTGCCGCAGAATAAATAGGCGTGCGCCAGATTCCCTGTTTTAATTTCATTTCTAAGTGTTTTTGTAATGTGTTCCTGACCTGCCACATCGTCAAACACCATGGGACGCCAGGTTCTGTATAATGCTTGATATGCCAACCCGGCACCTCCTTTTGTTTCGGTATATACGAAAAAAACCGCTCTTTTGGCGGAATTTAATGGCTGTTTCACACCGGGTGATCCTGCATCACATCCAAGATTCTGCTTATCGCTGCTTGGTTCCCCACCTGACGAGGTTCACAGGCTCAGATTGCGCAGGACCCGGCCGACAACGCTTTCGCATTGAACGCTAAATTATGATATTAAAATTCCACATTTATTGTATCAATATGCAATTGTTTGATAAAATAAATGCTTTGTGGCATTAAGACTATGTACATTATATCATATATATAGGGAAGATTCAACTCTTTTTTAGGGCAAAAAGATGAAAATCAGCATAAAACCATAAAAATACAATCAAACAGTTGTATTTAAAAAGTTTATAAAAAAAATCTTTACAATTTTTAGAATTTGTAGTAGTGTATTAATCGTAAGTTTTTAAAATGCCATTTAATAAGGAAAGGATGTCGGTTCTTGTCAGAATTGAAATATTGGCTTTGGCTAACCCTTAAAAAAGAGCTGTCTGTCCGGACTGTGACAACGCTTTTAGACCATTTTGGTACACCGGAGAAAGTCTTTTATGCAGATTCTGATATGCTATTATCTATTTCCGATTTAAAACCGAGGGAGAGAAAGGCGGTTTTAGATAAAGACCTGCAAAAGGTCTATCGGGTCATTGAAATTTGTAAGAAAAAGAATATTAAAATTCTTACTTTTGACAGCCCCTATTATCCGCAACTTTTAGCTTCCATTTATGATCCGCCATACGTATTATACGCCAGATGCCGGGAGAGAATAGACTTAAATGACCACGCAACCATTGCAGTTGTGGGCACCAGAAAATCGACGAAATATGGTAATGCCGTTACCAATGTTTTAGCAAAAGCCTTGGCAGAGGGCGGCATGACAGTTGTCAGCGGTATGGCAGAAGGAATAGATGCCTGCGCTGCCGAGGGAGTTTTATCTGCAGGCGGAAAGACGGTAGCGGTTTTAGGCTGTGGCGTAGATATCTGCTATCCGCCGGGCAACAAAAAGCTGATGAAGAAAATTATTGACCAAGGCATTGTTCTTTCGGAATTTCCGCCGGGGACGCCGCCTAAATCTAAGAACTTTCCAATCAGAAACCGGATTATCAGCGGTCTTTCGTTAGGAACTGTTGTAACAGAAGCTCCAAAGCGCAGCGGGGCACTCATTACCGCACGTCTGGCGGGCGAACAGAACCGTGAGGTGTTTACGGTTCCGGCAGATATTACAAGAAAGAAATCTATGGGCTCCAACGCACTTCTGCAGGAGGGAGCTAACCCGGTGCTGTGTGCTGAAGATGTTTTGTGTGAATTTCATGAACAGTATGGAGACCTATTGGAAAAACACCGGAGGACGCCATCGGCAGGATTCACTCAAGAAGAGATGTTTGGTGAGGTAGAAGAAGCACCCATGCCGGTACCCAAAAAGAAAGAACCGCCGGCGCATATTGCCTTGGATGATACAGAGCGGGCGGTGCTGAAGCTTTTATCTGACCAGCCGAAACATATTGATGAATTGGCAGGGCAGGGCATGCCGCTTTCAAAACTTACATCTGCGCTAACCATGCTTGAAATGAAAGGTCTTGTCCGGGCACTTCCGGGCAAACAATATATCTTACAACTGTAGTCAATAAGGAGGAGCAAAATGGCAACCAATCTTGTCATTGTGGAGTCGCCTGCTAAGGCGAAAACCATTAAGCAGTATCTGGGAAAGTCATACACAGTTATGGCATCCTTCGGTCATGTTCGTGATTTACCCAAAAGCCAGATGAGCATTGATATTGAAGGAAATTTTGAGCCAAAATACATTACCATTCGTGGCAAGGGTGAGCTTTTGTCGAAACTAAAGAAAGCCGCTAAAGATGCTAAAAAAATATATCTTGCAACTGACCCGGACCGTGAGGGTGAAGCCATTAGCTGGCATTTAGCGACGCTATTGGGTATTGATGAAAATGATAAATGCCGTATTACCTTTAACGAAATTACAAAAACGGCTGTAAAAAATTCGATTACGGAGCCAAGGGTTATTGACCGCGATTTGGTGGATGCCCAGCAGGCGCGCCGTGTGCTTGACAGAATTGTGGGTTATTCCATCAGCCCAATTTTATGGAAAAAGGTAAAAAAAGGTCTTTCTGCCGGTCGTGTGCAGTCGGTTACCTGCAAGTTGATTTGTGACCGTGAAAAGGAAATTGAAGCCTTTATTCCCGAGGAATACTGGAATTTAGATGCTTTATTAAGGGAAGAAAAAAGCGGTAAAACCTTTACGGCAGAATTTTACGGTAAAAACGGAAAGAAGATTAAGCTTTCAAACCAAGCTGCAGTTAATGCTGTTTTAGAGGATTTAAAAGTAGCTGATTTTATTGTAGATTCTGTGAAAGAGGGACAGAAAAAACGAAATCCGGCACCGCCGTTTATTACCAGTACCCTGCAGCAGGAGGCTTCCCGCAAATTAGGCTTTACCGTTAAGCGCACCATGATGGCAGCTCAGGGCTTATACGAAGGTGTGGCGGTTCCTGGTCACGGTACTGTGGGTTTAATTACTTACATGAGAACAGATTCCTTGCGCGTTGCAAATGAAGCACTGCAGGATGCCAGAAGCTACATTGAAAAGCAGTACGGCAAGGAGTTCCTGCCGGCATCTGCCCGGGCTTATAAAACCAAGAGCACGGCGCAGGATGCCCACGAAGCCATCCGCCCCACTATTTTGGAATTAACGCCGGCTGAGCTTAAGAGCGTTCTTCCGGCAGATTTATATAAGCTTTATAAGCTGATTTGGGAACGTTTTGTTGCCTGCCAGATGGAATCTGCGGTGTATAACACCGTGAGTGCGGATATTAAAGCAGGGGACTACCTCTTTAAAGCAAGCGGTCATCAGATTAAGTTCAAGGGCTTTATGACCTTGTATGTTGAGGGCAGCGACGAGACGGAAGAAGAAAAAAATACAAAATTGCCGTCCCTTTCTGCCGGTGCTAAGCTGATTCGTGAAAAGCTTGACACGTCGCAGCACTTTACACAGCCGCCAGCGCGGTATACGGAAGCTTCCCTGATTAAAACGCTGGAAGAAAAGGGTATTGGCAGGCCCAGTACGTATGCGCCGACCATTACCACCATTACCGCCCGTGGCTATGTGAGCCGTGAGAAAAAGATGTTTGTGCCGACAGAGCTAGGCAAAGTGGTTACAGAAATTATGAGTCAGCATTTTGCAGACATTGTGGATGTGGCGTTTACTGCCAATATGGAAAAAGAGCTTGACTCAATTGAAGAGGGTTCTGTGGATTGGGTTAAGATTCTCCGTGATTTTTATGGTCCGTTCTCTGAGGAAATAAAAAAAGCGGAAAAGGAAGTAGAGAAAATTAAGGTTGCCGATGAGGTTTCAGACGTAATTTGTGAAAAATGCGGACGGAACATGGTTTATAAAATGGGTCGGTTCGGTAAGTTTTTGGCTTGCCCCGGCTTCCCTGAATGTCGTAATGCCAAACCCATCGTAAAGGAAACCGGCGCCGTTTGCCCTAAATGCGGCAGTAAGATTTTAGAGAAAAAGTCTCAGCGTGGCAAGAAATACTTTGGCTGTGAAAAGAACCCCGCCTGTGACTTTATGAGCTGGGATATGCCTCTTAGTAAGGAAAGCTGCCCCAAATGCGGCGGATTGCTTTTGCAGAAAAACGGCAGAGCACAGAAAATTGTGTGTTATAACGAAGCGTGTGATTTTGAGAGAAAGTTATAAAAAATCAAGGCTGTAGCAAAACGAGGTTGTTTTGCTACAGCCTGTTTTTATGTGCAAAAAAATGCGCCAAAAAGAGACCTTCTTTCAAAAATACCCCTAAAATCTTTTTTAGACAAAAACCTTGCTTTTTGTATTGTTTTGTGCTATAATATATAAAAAGGCTATTTTTGAAAGCAATTCGGCAAAAAGCAACCGGAGGTAAAAATGGAAAATAAAGTAAACACCCAGTATGATGAAACCCAAATTCAAGTTTTAGAGGGTCTTGAGGCGGTCAGAAAACGTCCCGGTATGTATATCGGTTCGACCTCATCTGTCGGCCTGCATCACCTGGTCTATGAAATTGTTGATAACTCCATTGACGAAGCCTTGGCAGGCTACTGTAAAAACATTACAGTTGACATTAACGGCGATAATTCCATTACCGTCACTGACGACGGCCGTGGCATCCCAATCGGTATCCATCCTAAAATGGGTATTCCGGCGGTTGAGGTCGTGTTTACAGTTCTGCATGCAGGCGGTAAATTCGGCGGCGGGGGCTATAAGGTGTCCGGCGGTTTGCACGGTGTTGGCGCCAGCGTTGTTAACGCCTTGTCTGAATGGCTGGAGGTGCGTGTGCACGATGGTAAAAATGTGCATATGCAGCGGTATGAGCGGGGCAAGTCCTGCGGTCCTTTGACCATTGTGGGCGAAACGGACAAAACCGGTACTGAGGTTACCTTTATGCCGGATGACCAGATTTTTGAAACCTTAGAGTTTGAGTTTGATATTCTGCGTACCCGTCTTCGTCAGCAGGCATTTTTAAACAAGGGTGTTCACATTACCTTAGAAGATAAGCGGGCAGAAGAGGAAACTATTGCCGACATGAAATATGACGGCGGTGTTTCTGAATATGTTCAGTTCTTAAATAAGAATAAAACGCCTCTCCACGAGGAAGTGATTTATTTTGAAGCAGAGCGTGATGAGGTTGTGGTTGAGGTTGCGATGCAATACAACGACTCTTATTCTGAAACCATTGTCAGCTTTGCCAATAACATTCATACCACCGAGGGCGGCACCCACGAAACCGGCTTTAAAACGGCTTTGACCCGTGTACTTAATGATTACGCAAAAAAACACGGTTTTATTAAAGAAAGTGATAAAACCCTGTCCGGTGAAGATGTTCGTGAGGGTATTGCGGCAGTCATCTCCGTTAAGGTGAAAGAGCCTCAGTTTGAGGGGCAGACAAAGACTAAACTGGGCAACAGCGAAGTCCGTGGTCTCACTGAATCCATTATGTCGGAAAAGGTTGAAACCTTCTTAGAGGAAAATCCGGCTTCTGCAAGAACCATTATTGAAAAGGCATTAACGGCTGCCCGTGCCCGTGATGCGGCAAGAAAAGCAAGAGACTTAACCCGCCGCAAAAATGCTTTAGACAGCACCACAACCCTGCCGGGCAAGCTGGCTGACTGTTCTGACAGAAATCCTGAAAACACCGAGCTTTACATCGTCGAGGGTGACTCTGCGGGCGGCTCTGCAAAGCAGGGGCGTGACCGTTCCTTCCAGGCGATTCTCCCGCTTTGGGGTAAGATGTTAAACGTTGAAAAAGCCCGCCTTGACAAGGTTTACGGCAATGACAAGCTGATGCCGGTTATTACAGCCTTAGGCGCCGGTATTGGTGATGAGTTTAACATTGATAAACTAAGGTATCATAAAATCATTATTATGGCCGATGCCGATGTTGATGGTGAACACATCAGAACCCTGATGCTGACCTTCTTCTTCCGGCATATGCGTCCTTTAATTGAGCATGGCTTTGTATACATCGCACAGCCGCCTCTTTATAAGGTTTATAAAGGTAAAAAAGAGGCTTATGCCTATACCGACCCGGAGCTACAGACCTTGCTTGCCGAGTTTGGCGGCGATGCGAAGGTGCAGCGGTATAAAGGTCTTGGTGAAATGAACCCCGACCAGCTTTGGGAAACCACAATGAATCCTGCGACTCGCACAATGCTTCGCGTAGAGCTGGAGGATGCTGTGGCAGCTGATGAAATCTTTACGATTTTGATGGGTGACAATGTTGAACCTCGCCGTGAGTTCATTGAAACCAATGCCAAGTTTGTTCAGAATCTGGATATCTGATGATGGTATTACATCTGTTAAAGGAGCGTCTGTATGCAAGAATTTGAAAATCAAACAGTTATACCTGTTGAAATAACCAAAGAAATGAAAAAATCCTATATTAACTATGCTATGAGTGTTATTGTAGGTCGTGCGCTTCCGGATGTGCGTGACGGTTTAAAGCCGGTTCACCGACGGATTCTGTACGCGATGTATGAAGCTAACCTCTATCCCGACCGCCCTTACAAAAAGTGTGCGACCACCGTCGGTGATGTGTTGGGTAAATATCATCCCCACGGTGATATGTCTGTTTATGATGCCCTGGTTCGTTTAGCGCAGGACTTTTCTATGCGTTATCCCTTAGTTGATGGCCATGGTAACTTCGGTTCGGTAGATGGCGACCCGGCGGCTGCTTATCGTTACACAGAGGCAAGAATGGCAAAAATCTCTATGGAGATGCTGACGGAAATTGAAAAGCAGACTGTAGATTTTATGCCCAACTATAATGAAGACAGAGAAGAGCCTACTGTTCTTCCCTCACGTTTCCCCAACCTTTTGGTAAACGGTTCTTCCGGTATCGCCGTTGGTATGGCGACCAACATTCCACCCCATAACCTGCGTGAGGTAATTGATGGCATTGTTGCTTTGATTGACAATCCTGAGATTACCGTTGAGGGACTTTGTGAACATATTAAGGGTCCTGACTTTCCGACAGCGGGTATTATTATGGGTCTTTCCGGCATTCGCAGCGCATATGAAACCGGCCGCGGTAAAATTGTGATGCGTGCCAGAAGCGAGATTGAACAAATGGCAGGAGACAGACAGCGTATTGTTGTGACCGAGCTGCCGTATCAGGTTAACAAGGCTCGCTTGATTGAAAAAATCGCTGAGCTGGTTAAGGACAAGCGTGTTGAGGGTATCTCCGGCCTCCGTGATGAATCTGACCGTGACGGTATGCGTATGGTCATTGAATTAAAACGTGATGCCAATGCAAATGTCATTTTAAATCAGCTGTATAAATACACGCAGTTGCAGGAAACCTTCAGTATTATCATGCTTGCCATTGTGGGTAAGGAGCCGAAGGTATTAAACCTGAAGGAAATGCTGTATCATTATCTGGAATTCCAGAAGGATGTTATTGTCAGAAGAACCCGGTTTGATTTAAAGAAGGCAGAAGCCCGTGCTCATATTTTGGAGGGCCTTAGAATTGCTTTAGACCATATTGATGCAATCATTAAGCTGATTCGTGCAAGCTATGACGATGCTAAGCCTAAGCTGATGGAAACCTTTAATCTGTCTGATGTTCAGGCGCAGGCAATTTTGGATATGCGTCTTGCCCGTTTGCAGGGCCTCGAGCGTGAAAAGATTGACGCTGAATATGAAGAGTTAATGGCTACCATTAAGCACTTAACTGACGTACTCAATAACGAATTCATGGTGCTGGATATTATTAAGGAAGAGCTGACAGCCATCCGTGACAAATACGGCGATGACCGTAAGTCTGAAATCACCGCTCATGACGATGAAATCAACATCGAAGATTTGATTGAAGAAGAAGATGTGGTTGTCACCTTAACCCACTTCGGCTATGTAAAACGTATGCCGGTAGATACCTACAAGGCGCAGCGCCGCGGCGGTAAGGGCATTATGGGTATGACCACCCGTGAAGAAGACTTTGTGGAAAATCTGTTTGTTACAAGCACCCACAATCATGTGCTGTTCTTCACGAATAAAGGTAAAATGTATCGCTTAAAGGCATACGAAATTCCTGAAGCTGGCCGTCAGGCAAAGGGAACAGCCATTGTGAACCTGTTGCAGCTTGACCCGGAAGAAAAGGTTACGGCAACCATTTGCGTTCGTGACTTTGAAGAAGGTAAATACCTCTTCTTTGCAACCCGCAAGGGTATTGTTAAGAAAACAGACTTCATGGCTTATAACACTGCCAGAAAGAGTGGCCTTGCTGCCATTGTGCTGGATGAAGATGATGAGCTGATTAACGTAGCGTTAACAGACGGTCAGCAGGATGTTCTGCTGGCAACGCACAAGGGCATGTGTATCCGCTTTAATGAAACCGATGCAAGACCCTTGGGTCGTGTATCCCATGGTGTTCGCGGTATCCGCCTGGCGTCAGGCGATGACTATGTTGTAGGCATGGGCATTGTAACAGAGGATGCAGATCTTTTAGTTGTTACCGAAAAAGGCTACGGCAAAAAGACAGCGCTTTCTGAATATAAAACCCAGAACCGTGGCGGTCAGGGGGTTAATACTTATCGTTTGTCAGAGGCTACAGGTAATATTGCCGGCATTCGTATGGTTACAGAAAGTGATGATATTATGCTGATTACTTCAGACGGAACCATCATCCGCATGAAGACTTGTGAAATCAGCCGGATTGGCCGATTGACCAAAGGCGTTCGCCTGATGCGTCTTGATGAGGTGTATGTTGTCAGCATCGCCCGCACAGATAAGCAGGAAGAAACGGATGAACTTGACGAAACCGGCGAAAGCACTGTAGAGGCAACCGGTTCCGAAGAAACTGCACCGGAGGCGTAAGCAATGAAGCATTATAATGACAGAATCAGAGATTTGCGGGAAGAAAGAAAGCTGACTCAGCAGCAAATATCTGAGGTTTTAGGCATCAGACAGCAGGTCTATTCAAAATATGAATTAGGTGTCCGCTCTCTGCCTCTTGAGCATTTAATTAAGCTTTGTAAGTACTACGATGCTTCCGCTGACTGGATTTTAGGTTTAGTTGAAACAGAAGAATAAATAAAAGGAGAAGAATTATGAACATTTCATCATTACAAAAGGCCAGATATGAATACACACCGAAGCTGCCCCAAATGCTGAGGGGCGGTATTGCTGAAATCAGCGTTTTAGAAGGTGCAGAAACGAAAAGTGTGGCAGATTGCGAAAAGATTCAGGCACTTTTCCCTAACACCTACGGCAAAAAGGAAATTGTTTTCCAGAAAGGGCAGAACACATCCGCACCTAAAAAACAGGTTGTCGGTGTTATCCTTTCCGGCGGGCAGGCACCGGGCGGACACAATGTTATCTGCGGTTTATATGACGCCTTACAGTCCACCAATCCCGAAAATGTGCTTTATGGCTTTAAAAACGGTCCCATTGGTCTGATTGAGGATGATTACGTAATTTTTGATGATGCGTACATTGACCAGTATAGAAATACAGGCGGATTTGATATCATCGGCTCAGGCAGAACAAAGCTTGAAACCAATGAGCAGTTTGCTGTCGTTGCTGAGGTTTGTAAAAAGCACGGCATTACAGCCGTTGTTATCATTGGTGGTGACGATTCTAACACAAATGCGGCTGTTTTGGCAGAGTATTTTGCAGCCAATCATACCGGCGTTCAGGTAATCGGTTGTCCGAAAACCATTGACGGCGACCTTAAGAATGAGGATATTGATTGTTCCTTCGGTTTTGATACAGCCACCAAGACCTACAGTGAAATTATCGGTAACATTCAAAGAGATGCAAACTCTGCGAAAAAGTATTGGCATTTTGTCAAGGTTATGGGTCGCTCTGCCTCCCATGTTGCCTTGGAGTGTGCTCTTAAAACACAGCCCAATATTTGCCTGATTTCTGAGGAAGTAGCGGAGAAGAAAATGTCTCTTTCCCAAATTGCGGATTATATTGCTGATTCTGTGGAAGCAAGAGCGGCTCGCGGCATGAACTTCGGTGTTGCGGTTATTCCTGAAGGTGTTGTGGAATTTGTTCCCGAATTTGCAGTATTAATTGCTGAAATCAATGAGCTTTTAGCCGGTAGCAAGGCTGATGAATTTAATGCGCTTCCCTCCTGGGATGAAAAATATGCGTTTATTAAAAACGGTTTAACTAAGGAATCCATGGAAGTATTTGCGATTCTTCCGCAGGGCATTCAGCAGCAGTTATTCTTAGAACGTGACCCCCATGGCAATGTGCAGGTTTCTTTGATTGAATCAGAAAAACTGTTCTCTGCTATGGTTGCTGATAAGCTCTCTGCCAGAAAGAAAGCCGGCACATACAGCGGCAAATTCTCACCGCTCCATCATTTCTTAGGCTATGAAGGCAGATGTGCATTCCCGTCAAACTTTGATGCTGACTACTGCTATTCACTTGGTTACAACGCATTTATGCTGATTCAATATGGTTATAACGGCTACTTATCCAAGATTTCGAATCTTTCAAAGCCTGCTGCTGAGTGGGTTGCAGGCGGTATGCCAATTACAAAAATGATGAATATTGAAAGAAGACACGGAGAGGACAAGCCGGTTATTAAAAAGGCGCTTGTAGAGCTTGACGGTAAACCCTTTAAATTCTTCGAAGCACACAGAGAAGCCTGGGCAGTTGAAACCGCGTATGTCTATCCGGGTGCTATCCAGTACTATGGTCCCGCGGAGGTTTGTGACCTCACAACAAGAACACTGGCTCTGGAAAAAGAATAATGCTCTAACGCAAAAAGCGACTGTTGCAGACAGTCGCTTTTTTGCTTGGTGCCTTTAGACAGGATTACCTAAATAGCACGGAAAACCTTGACAAAGAGGCGAAATCGTTATATAATTTGTATAAATTGTGTACCTATGAAAAACCGGTAAAAAGACCGGAAAGGATTGTGTGAATATGAGTCAGGCAAATGGCATTTTTATTATTGTAGCTTTTGTTGTTGCTTTGATTATTTCCTATCTTGCAACGCCGCTGGCAGAAAAGATTGCTTATAAAGTAGGCGCTGTGGATGTTCCGAAAGATGCGCGGCGCATGCATAAAGAACCCAAGGCCCGTCTTGGCGGATTGGCAATTTTTATCGGTTTTTTAATCAGTGTTGTGGCTTTTTCTGAATTCGTCCTGCCGACGGGCTCTTTGAACCGCGGATTAATCGGTATTCTGATTGGCACACTGATTATTGTTATTTTAGGTATTTTTGACGATATTAAGCCACGCCCCGCAAAAATTAAGTTTGTCGTGCAGCTTATTGCAGCTTCTATTCCGGTTTTTCTGGGTGTTCGTGTGTTTGTCATTACCAATCCTTTTACAGGCGAGCTGATGAGTCTGCCTCTGTGGATATCCTATATCGGCAGTATTTTATGGATTGCCGGTGTTACCAACGCAGTCAATCTTCTTGACGGGCTTGACGGCTTGGCGGCAGGGATTTCTTCTATTGCGGCGGTGGCACTTTTATCGATACTTTTACTGGTTCACAACACTTCCATTACCCTTTTGGTTATGACAGCGGCACTTGCCGGTGCCTGCTTTGGCTTTTTACCTTATAATTTTAATCCTGCAAGGCTCTTTATGGGAGATACCGGCGCAACGTTTTTAGGCTTTGTTTTAGCCTGCATCTCCATTCAAGGTCCTTTTAAAACCTATGTGGCAGTGTTTGTGCCGCTACTTGTGTTAGGTTTGCCGATTTTCGATACGGCATTTGCTATTATCAGGCGACTCATTAAAGGTCAGCCCATTATGGCACCTGATCGTGGACATTTGCATCATAAACTGATTGACAAGGGATTTTCTCACAAAGCAACCGTTATCATTTTATATGTATTATCAGCGGTGCTTGCCGCCGGTGCCATTGTCATGCTCTTGACAGATATGACCCGTGATCTATTGCTTATGGTTTTATTTGTTTTAATTGGAGTTTTTGCTTTTCATAAAGCGGGTAGACACAATGAGGATGCAGATGGCGAATTGGAGGATGCAGCGTCTGCGAAATCTAAGGAAGAAAAATAAAAAAATGCTGTCCCCAATGGGACAGCGTTTTTTTGTATCTTCCTATGGGCACTGTTCTCTAACATAAGTTACGGACAGCACCCCTACAATTTAAGAGCAGTGCCTTTTACTGCATTCCTTTAGTAATTTCTTGGTACCATGCCGCCATAACTGCGTGGCGCTCTTGGTGTGCCAACCGCATTGGGGCTGACTATGTAAGTGGGGCTTTGGCGAAAGAAGGTAACAAATTTAATGGAAAACAAATCGCAAACAATATAGCGGTCGGTTTCCTGCTCATACAGGGTGACAAAGTTGTTACCAACGGCAAATAAAATGCCTTCTTTTTCAGTCAGTCCATTTGTGCCGATTAAAAATTCAATGACAACAAAGTAGCCGAGGTTGTTTTGCAATGCTGCCTGAAAGGAGCCACCGTAAACCTCCTGGTTGTTTTGTGGATTACCTACTGCCTCGGGGGATTCCTGAGGAGCTAAGTCCGGCGGTACAGTTGGTTCTTGCGGGAAAGAATTGTTTGGCCGCTGATTCGTTGCCTGAGGTGCATCATAAAAATATCCCGGGATATTTCGTCCGCCGGTTTCCGGTGAGGTGGCGCCAATCCAGTTTTGTTCCATGTCCTCCTGATAGAATTGCATGTTGTCGTTTGGCATGCTTTCACATTCCTTTCAAATTAAATTACGTCTGAAAATAAGCATCTGTCGGATTGTAAAAACAATGATTTACTACGCGGGTGGTAAAAACACCCACCTGACTGGGAAAGTTCTGCCGGCAAGTGGGGCGGTAGGGGTTAAAAAACCACAGTGATCGCCCAAGGGGCGGCAAGCGATTGCCGGCAATGGCCCAATCGGCAATGGCATAATGAATGGCCTCAGGACGCATATTATAGATATTTTGGGCGTTATATTCTCCGGCGACAACCTCTTTAACGCAGGTAAACTGCCCTTCCTGAAAGATGATATTGCGGATGCTGCCCTGACCTACTCTTGCATATTCCCCGCCGGGGGCATTTACCCGATTCATCACCACGCTTGCTACGGCGCGCATACCGTTATCACCCTCGCCGCCTGCTTCACATTGCACCAGCCTTGCAAGCAGTTCTCTGTCTGAAAGTGCCATTTTGTTCACGCAGCCTTTCTGCCATAAATTAAGCCTGACGAAAGCGGGCTCTGCAATACTACTATATGCAGTTTACTGAAAAAAGTGAACGTATTCCTTGTCCGAAAATCGGCAGAATAAAAGGGGTAATATGTTGACGGAAAAAGAGGAAATATGGTATAATGAACGCATACCTTAATAAATTTTAATATGTTGCGTTCATTGCACCATAAATAACCTTAAAAAATTTAAATCAGAAATTTATGGTATAATGAACGCATACCTTAATAAATTTTAATATGTTGCGTTTATTGCACCATAAATAACCTTAAAAAATTTAAATCGGAAATTTGTGGTATAATGAACGCATACGTTAATGAATTTTAATATGTTGCGTTCATTGCACCATAAATAACCTTAAAAAGTTTAAATCGGAAATTTGTGGTATAATGAACGCATACGTTAATGAATTTTAATATGTTGCGTTCATTGCACCATAAATTACCTTAAAAAATTTAAATCAGAAATTTATGGTATAATAAAGTTGTATTTTTATTTATGAAGTGTTTTATAAAAGGATGGGGCTGTTTATATGCAATTTATTACAGTTGTAAAGCAAGTAGGCATGCTTGCGATTATCATGCTTATGGGTTTTTTGGTTGTTAAAACAGGGTATGTGGAGGCAAGGCACAAGGACACGATTTCCAAGCTGATTATGAAGCTCATTCTGCCTTGTTTGATTATTTCGTCAATCTCCAAAGAAACCTTTGACATCTCAAGACTTGGGGAGCTTGCAACGGTTTTTGTAATGTCTGTTTTTTGCATATTCGTTCTGTTTTTGATTGGTATCATAACAGCGAAGCTTTTAAAAGTCCCAGAGGCAACGGCGGCAGCCCATAAAATGATGTCTTGTCTTGGCAATGTTATTTTTATGGGGTATCCCGTTATTGTTGCCATGTACGGCGAAACAGGCTTTTTCTATGCCATTATTTACTGGCTTTTAAATGACTTGTTTATGTGGACGGTGGGAGTTTTTCTTTTATCTAAAAAAGAATCCGCCCCTAAAGAAAAGGTTTGGAAAAAGCTTTTAAATCCCAACACGGTTTCGTTTGCCATTGCGATTTTGATGTTTATCTTCGGTATTCATTTGCCGCCGGTTTTAAATGAGGCTGCAACCAGTGTGGGTGGTCTTACCACGGCACTTTCTATGATTTTTATCGGCATGACCTTAGCTACAATTGACATGAAAAAAACCATGAAAAAATGGTGGATTTTTGTCGTTGCACCGATTAAGCTTGTCATAATGCCGGTGGTGTTTTTGTACCTTTTTAAACTTTTGGGCATTCCTGAAGTTCTTATAGGGGTTGTGGTTCTGGAGGCGGCCATGCCGGCGCAAACCGTGCTCACCATTTTAGCCCATGAGCACCATGCGGATTATGAATATACGGCGGTGGGTCTGTTTATAACAACCGTTGCAAGCCTTGTGACCTTGCCCTTTGTTTGCTGGCTACTACAAACTATGGTTTAAGCAGAAGGAGTATATGTATGAATTTCTCGGGATTTCAAAAATTGACTTTGCTGGATTATCCGGAGCATGTTGCCTGCACCCTTTTTACCAAAGGGTGCAATTTTCGCTGCCCGTTTTGCCATAATGCTCTTTTGGTAACGGAGCATCAGGCGGGGGAGCAATATAGCGATACAGAAATCCTTTCTTATTTACAAAAGCGGACAGGCATTTTAGATGGTGTCTGTATCACCGGCGGCGAACCGCTTTTGCAGCCCGAGCTTCCCACATTTATTCGTCAGGTCAAGGCGCTTGGTTATCAAGTAAAGCTTGATACAAACGGGAGCTTTCCTGACAGGCTCAAGGCTCTGGCGGCGGAGGGGCTTTTAGATTATGTTGCTATGGACATCAAAAACTCTATGGAGCGTTATGGTGAGACGGTGGCTCTTCCTGATTTTGATACAAAGCCGGTAGAGGAGAGTATTGATTTTCTTTTAACCGGTTCTGTTCCCTTTGAATTTCGCACCACCGTTGTGGCAGAATTTCATACCATACAAGATATAGTGGCAATAGCAAAACGGATACAAGGCGCGCCCAAATATTTTCTGCAAAATTTTGTGATTCCGGCTGTTTAATCGGCGAAAATCTCCACCCGGTAGACAAAAAAGTGATGGAAAACATGAAAAACGCAGCTACAGAGCACCTTTCGGAGGTTCAGCTGCGCGGTTTATAAAAAACACAATATATTGTGTTTTTACTATTGACAAACCCATATATATACGATATAATAGATTACGCACCACAATTTATAGTGGAAGCATTTTAAAAAGGGGAAATAAAAAAGGAGGTTTATTATGTATAGTGTTGTTAAACGTGACGGAAAACTTGTTGATTTTGACTTAAGTAAAATTAGTACTGCGATTACACAGGCTTTTGAAACGTGTCAAATCCAGTATCACAACGATATTGTTGACTTTTTAGCACTAAAGGTTACAGCAGAATTTGCACCAAAGATTGAAGATGAGAAAATATCGGTGGAACATATTCAGGACAGTGTGGAATCTGTTTTGATTAAGGCAGGCTACAGTGATGTTGCCAAGGCGTACATTATCTACCGCCGCCAGAGAGAAAAAATCCGTAATTTAAGTGCCACCATGGTGGACTATAAGGCCATTGTGGATAACTACTTAAACATTAATGACTGGCGTGTAAAAGAAAATTCAACCGTAACCTATTCTGTAGGTGGTTTAATTTTAAGTAACTCCGGTGCTGTTACAGCAAACTACTGGCTGTCTGAAATTTATGATGACGAAATCGGCAATGCACACAGAAATGCCGATATTCATCTTCATGATCTTTCTATGCTGACCGGCTACTGTGCCGGTTGGTCATTAAAACAGCTGATTCAGGAAGGTTTAGGCGGTGTTCCCGGAAAAATTACTTCTGCTCCGGCAAGCCATTTATCCACGCTGTGTAATCAGATGGTTAACTTTTTGGGTATTATGCAGAATGAATGGGCAGGTGCTCAGGCGTTCTCTTCCTTTGATACCTATCTTGCGCCCTTTGTTAAGGTAGACAACTTAAGCCAGAAGGAAGTTAAGCAGTGCATTCAGTCCTTTGTTTACGGCGTGAATACTCCGTCTCGCTGGGGTACGCAGGCACCTTTTTCTAACATTACGCTTGACTGGGTTGTACCCAATGACTTGTCTGAGCTTAACTGTATTGTTGGCGGCAAGGAGATGGACTTTAAGTATAAAGACTGTCAAAAGGAAATGGATATGGTGAACAAGGCGTTCATCGAAATCATGATCGAAGGCGATGCCAATGGTCGTGGCTTCCAGTATCCCATTCCCACCTATTCCATCACCAGTAACTTTGACTGGTCTGATACTGAAAACAACCGTTTGTTGTTTGAAATGACAGCTAAATACGGCACACCTTATTTTTCTAACTATATTAACTCTGATATGGAGCCTTCTGACGTTCGTTCCATGTGCTGCCGTCTCCGCCTTGACCTGCGTGAACTTCGCAAAAAGTCCGGTGGTTTCTTTGGCAGCGGTGAATCTACCGGTTCTGTGGGCGTTGTTACCATTAACATCCCCAGAATTGCATACTTAGCTGAAAATGAAACAGATTTCTACACCCGCTTAGACAAAATGATGGATATTGCGGCTCGTTCCTTAAAAGTAAAACGTACCGTTATCAGCAAGCTCTTAGATGCAGGGTTGTATCCCTACACCAAGCGGTATCTGGGCAGCTTTGACAACCATTTCTCTACCATCGGTCTGGTTGGCATGAACGAAGCTTGCCTGAATGCAAAATGGATTAAAGCAGACCTGACTAACGAACGTGCTCAGGCATTTACAAAGAATGTGTTAAATCACATGCGTGACCGTCTGTCTGACTATCAGGAGCAGTACGGTGACCTCTATAACTTAGAAGCAACTCCGGCAGAATCCACCGCTTTCCGTCTGGCAAAACACGACTTAAAGCACTATCCCGGCATTATTACGGCAGCTAAATCTGCTGACGATAAGCCTTACTACACCAACAGCTCACATCTGCCTGTTGGTTATACCGAGGATATTTTCACTGCGCTGGATATTCAGGATGAATTACAAACCCTGTATACCTCCGGTACTGTATTCCACGCATTCTTAGGTGAAAAACTGCCTGATTGGCGTGCAGCTGCAGATTTAGTCAGAAAAATTGCTGAAAATTACAAATTGCCTTATTACACAATGTCTCCCACATATTCTGTATGTAAGAATCACGGTTATATTGCCGGTGAAGCCTTTACCTGCCCCGAGTGCGGTGCTACAACTGAGGTTTACAGCCGTATTACCGGTTACTATCGTCCGGTTCAGAACTGGAACGACGGTAAGTCTCAGGAATATAAAGACCGTAAGGTATATGACATTGCGAGTTCCAAGCTGGAAAAGGGCGGTCTTCCGGTTCAGGCAGGAGAAGAGGTTGCAGCAGATTGCGGCGCTGTGCAAGATGGTGCATATCTGTTCACCACAGCCACCTGCCCCAATTGCAAAATTGCTTGCTCTGTTTTAGATAAGGCTGGCGTTTCTTATGAAAAGCTTTTAGCCAATGAAAACGCTGAGCTTGCAACCAAGCTGGGTGTGAAGCAGGCACCGACTCTTGTC
>JAFWAT010000049.1 GCA_017507525.1 Clostridia bacterium
ATATTATGGAATATAATTTGTCTGAAAATTACAGCTTTGACATTATTGAAGTTTTTCATGATGAAAAGAAAATTGTATTTGTTCGACATATTCCAAATGCGTTTACCTTGTGATGTAGAGGAGGTCATATTGCGTGAAACGTAAGCCCTATAAGGTGATTGACTGTCACTGTGATACATTGACAGAGCTTCACGAGGGAGAAACTTTGTTAAACGACAGGTGCACTGTCAATGTTTCTAAATTGCAAGCGTATGACGGCTATGTTCAGCTTTTTGCCGCCTGGCTTGATGATGCTGATAAAACGCCTTTAAAAACAGTTCTAAAAATTATTGATAGGTTTTATGATGAGCTTGTTATACATAAAGTCTCTATGGTGCAGATTCTTTCAGCGACGGATTTTGAAAAGGCTTTTTTTGAAAAAAAGGTCGGTGCAATGTTGACTGTTGAAAACGGCGCTTGTTTAGAAGGAGAAATTGCAAATCTCAGAAACCTTTATCGCTTAGGCGTTCGTGCTATGACCTTGACCTGGAACGGGCAGAATGAAATTGCTGACGGTATTGGGGAAGGACGGGGCACAGGACTGTCTGATTTTGGTAAAAGTGTAGTATACGAAATGAACAAATTAGGCATGATGATTGATGTGTCTCACTTGTCAGAAGCAGGTTTTTTTGATGTACTTGCCCTCTCTGAGGTCCCTGTTATGGCCTCCCATTCAAACAGCCGGTCAATCGGTTCTCATATGCGAAATTTAACGGATGAGCAAATTAAACAGCTTGCAGAAAAAGGCGGCGTTACAGGACTTAATTTATATCCGTTATTTTTGTCTGATTCGGGAAAGGCTGACCTTAATGTATGTTTGCAGCATATTGAACACATAGTTAATGTAGGCGGAGAAGATTGCTTGGTTTTAGGCTCTGATTTTGACGGGTTTTCTACAGAACCTGTCACAGACTTAGCAGGTCCGGAGGATTATAGCAAGCTGTTTGCGCTCCTTGAGAAAAAAGGACATTCAGGAACGTTAATTGAAAAAATAACCCATAAAAATTTTATTCGCTTTGCAAAAGAAGTTTTACGTTGATTTTGAAAAAAGGAGTGTACTTTTTTTCAAAATATATAAAAAAATAGAGAAATTTTACTAATTTTTGAAAAATGGCTTGTGTTTTCTTTCAAAATGTATTAAAATATATATGATATATATAAATTCGTAGAAAGAGGTATTGACTATGTACGTATCCGAAAAGGCGAAAAACATTAAGGCATCAACAACCCTTGCCATTGATTCTAAATTCAAGGCAATGAAGGCTGAAGGGCTTGACGTTGTTGGGTTTGGTGCCGGAGAACCGGATTTCGATACACCGGAATATATTAAAAAGGCAGCAATTGAAGCGATTCAAACCGGCAAAACAAAGTACACACCGGCAGCCGGTACCATGGAGCTTAGAAAGGCTGTTGCAGAAAAGTTCAGCCGTGAAAACGGTCTTACTTATGAACCCACTCAGATTGTTGTTTCAAATGGTGCTAAACATTCATTAGTTAACGCTTTTATGGCGATTTTAAACCCTGGGGATGAGGTTATTATTCCGGCACCTTTCTGGGTAAGTTATCCTGAAATGGTGAAGCTGGCTGATGGTGTTCCTGTTATTGTAGAATCAACCGAAGAAGCAGATTTTAAGGTTACCGTAGATGCCTTAGAGAAAGTGCTGACCGCAAAAACCCGTGCTTTGGTTTTAAACAGCCCCTCTAATCCTACTGGTATGGTTTATACAAAAGATGAGCTGCAAAAAATTGCAGATTTTGCGGTAAAGCATGATTTATATGTGATTTCTGACGAAATTTATGAACATTTAATTTATGAAGGCAAGCATGTTAGCATTGCATCCTTAGGTGAGGACATTAAAAACCGCACCATTATCATTAATGGTGTTTCTAAGACCTATGCCATGACCGGCTGGAGAATCGGCTTTGCAGCAGCAGCTCCGGAAATTGCCAAGATTATGGCAAACGTGCAGTCTCATGCATCCTCTAACCCTAACTCTATAGCACAGGCTGCTACTGTTGCGGCACTTTCCGGTGGCAAAGAGGAAATCGAGACCATGAAAAAAGCTTTTGTTGAACGCCGTAACTATATGGTAGAAAGAATTAACAGCATTGACGGCGTTTCTTGTAAAAAGCCAAATGGTGCATTTTATGTTTTGATGAACATTTCAAAAATCAAGGGCAGAACCATTGCCGGAAAGTTAATTCGCACCTCTGATGATTTTGCAGAGCTCTTCCTGCAGGAAGCAAAGGTAGCAGTTGTGCCTTGCAGCGGTTTTGGTAATGACGACTTTGTTCGTTGGTCTTATGCCGTTTCAATGGAAACCATTAAAGAAGGTCTTGACAGACTGGAAAAGTTTTTAGCATAGTTTTTAAATATACAAAAAGGCAGTTTCGACTGTCTTTTTTTGTACAAATAAACAGATTTTCCCTTATTATGCAAATTCGCTAAAAAATATAAAAGATATTGACTTATTTCTGGAAAAGAGTTATAATGATATTATTATGTATGTGTATTTATGAACAATAATGTAATTTTCTTGCTTTTTCTGGTAATCATGCAGGATGATGCATTAAACAAAGGTGGAGAATGATTGTGATAAAGCCTTTTGCCAATAAGGTGTGGTTATCAACGCCGACCATGCATGGGGAAGAACTTACATATATGACAGAGGCGTATCAGACCAATTGGATGTCAACCATTGGTCAAAATATTAACGAAGTGGAAAAGCTTGCATCCGATTATGTGGGCACAAAGTATGCGGTTGGTCTTTCTGCTGGAACGGCAGCCCTTCATCTTGCAGTGAAGCTTGCAGGCGTTAAACGTGGTGCAAAGGTATTTTGTTCAGATATGACTTTTGCGGCAACGGTGAACCCTGTGGTATATGAGGGCGGTGTTCCTGTTTTTATTGATAGCGAACGGGAAACCTGGAATATGGACCCGGTGGCTTTAGAAAAGGCGTTTTCCCTTTATCCTGAAGTGAAAACAGTGATTATGGTTCACCTATATGGAACGCCGGGGAAAATTGAGCAAATTAAAGCTATTTGTGACAGGCACGGCGCAACATTGATTGAGGATGCAGCGGAATCCCTTGGTGCTACATATAACGGCAAACAAACCGGCTCATTCGGTCAATTTAACGTAATTTCCTTTAACGGGAATAAAATTATCACCGGTTCTTCCGGTGGCATGCTTCTTACGGATGATGAAGAAGCCGCCAACAAGGTTCGCAAATGGTCAACCCAAAGTCGTGAGGCTGCTCCTTGGTATCAACACGAGGAACCGGGCTATAATTACCGTATGAGTAATGTGATTGCCGGTGTGGTGAGAGGGCAGTTTCCTTACCTTGGTGAGCACATTGCTCGCAAAAAGGCAATTTATCAGCGATATCAGGAGGGCTTTAAAGGTTTGCCGGTTTCGATGAATCCTTACATAGAAAAAGAGATGGAGCCAAATTTCTGGCTTTCCTGTCTGTTGGTAGACAAAGATGCAATGTGCAAACAGGCAAGAACGGCAACAGAAGCAAGTTTTGAAAAAGAGCCGGGCAAAACCTGCCCCACGGAAATTTTAGAAAAGCTTGCAGCATATAATGCAGAGGGCAGACCCATCTGGAAGCCCATGCATATGCAACCGATTTATAAGGATTGTGACTTTATTTTTGTAGGTGATACACCTGCCAATGAAGATATTTTTGAAAGAGGCTTATGCCTGCCTTCTGACATTACAATGACCATAGAAGAGCAGGATACGGTAATTGAAATTGTTAAAAGTTGTTTTAAATAATAGAAACGAGGTTACATAATGTACGCAATGTTCTTTAAGCGATTTTTTGATATTGTGCTTTCACTCTTTGCCTTAATTGTGCTTTCACCGATTCTTTTAGTTGTAGCAATTTTGGTCAAAATCAAGTTGGGGAGTCCTGTTATTCATGCTGCTAATCGGGTAGGAAAAAACGGAAAGGTATTTCGTTTGTATAAATTTCGCAGTATGACCAATGAAAAGGACGAAAACGGAAACCTTTTACCCGACGAGAAGCGATTGACGAAATTTGGAAGACTTATTCGTGCAACCAGCTTGGACGAACTTCCGGAGCTGGTGAACATATTAAAAGGAGATATGTCAATTATCGGTCCCAGACCATTGCCGGAAATCTATTTGCCATATTACACCGAGAGAGAAAACCAGCGGCATAATGTCAGACCGGGGTTGTCCGGTTGGGCACAGGCAAATGGAAGAAATTCCCTTCCCTGGGCAGAGAGATTTGAGCTTGATGTTTGGTACACGGAGCATATTTCGCTATGGCTGGATATTAAAATTATTTTCTTAACAGTTTATAAAGTGTTTAAACGGGATGGCATCGGTCAGGGTGAACAGCGGCCGGTCAGTTTGCACGTTGAACGGTCGAGACAAAGTCTCAACATCTAAAATTGATGATTGGAGAGCGTAAAATGATTGATTTAAGCGGAAAAAGAATTCTGTTTTTAGAAGGGGAAAATATGCTGATTCCCGTGCTTGAAAAAGCAAAGAAATACGGTATATATTCTGTCATTGTAAATATGTACAGCACAGAAATGAATCCTGCAAAGCTGGTAGCGGACAAACATTATGAGGTGAACTTTAGAGATATTCATGCCATGCTTGAAATTATTGAAAAAGAAAAGATTGATGGCATTTTTACCGCCTTTACAGATGCAAATATTGATGCTTTTTGCGCCATTTGTGAGGCAGCCGATTTGCCTTGCTATACAACGGAGAAGCTTTGCGATGTTATGGTTAATAAAGCAACTTTTAAGAGTTTCTGTCGCAAAGCTGGCGTACCGGTAATTGAAGAATACGATATGAATGACTTAAAAATAGAGGAAATTCAATTTCCGGTTATCGTGAAACCGGTTGACAACAGTGGTGCAAGAGGCATTTCTGTTTGTGCCGATGCAAGTTCTTTACCGGCGGCTGTTGAGAGAGGTCTGGAATTCTCAAAGGTAAAGGACGTTGTTATCGAGCGGTATATTCGTGCAGAATATGCACTGGCTGATTTTATTGTTCAGAATGGAAAGTGTTTTTTGGTTACGACTGTAGACAAGCCGGTTAACGACGACGACAAAGGCAATGTAAACTTGCCCGGGGCTTATATTTATCCATCTAAGCATGATGCTCTCATTAAAGATGCATTGACAGAATCAGTTCAGAAATTTGTTGATTTAATTGATTATAAGAATGGTATCTTGTGCTTGGAACTGATAGTTGAAGGGGATAAGGTTTATGCTATAGAACCTCAGTTCCGTTATGGTGGCAAGTTCCAGGATGTCTTTATTGAGGCTGAAACTGGTGTTGATGAAATTCAACTGATGTTTGATTTTGCTGTTAACGGTAAATTTGGTGATGACACCCTTCCTAAGCAAATCCATGCAGATTTCAAGCGTCATTACGTACAAATGAATATTTTGGTCGACGAGGGAACAATTACTAAGGTACCCGAAGAAGCTTTTGTAAAAGAGCTAATTACCCACAATGGCGAAACAGGCTTATATATTCCCAGAAAGACTGTTGGAACGGTTATTAAGCCGGATGGCTCAATGATTCAAATGTACGGAAAAATTACCCTTTCTGCTGATACTCGGCAGGAACTTTTGGATGCGATGCGTGACTTTCAGAAAAAAATGTGGGTTCTTGATGAAAAGGGTGATAACATGATAATCAAGAGTATGCCTGACAGTTATTGTTAATATTTATATAGGGGGAATTATTATGAGCGCGCAAATGATAACGGCGATTATCATTATTGCTATTACCTGTCTTTTATATATTATTGATAAATTACCGGTAGCAGTTACAACAATGATTGGTCTTTTGGCTATGGTTTATTCCGGTATTCTAACTGTAAATGATGCCTTCACCTGTTTTGTTAACGATGCAGTATTATTGGTTATTGGCATGGTTATTATCGTAAATTCGTTGATTGAGTGCGGTATGGGCGATAAAATCGGACATTTTCTTGATAATGTAGCCGGTAAAAATGAAAAATTATTTGTTGTCGTTGTATTTTTGCTTGCATCTTTTGTTTCGATGTTTGTAACCAATGCTTCTTTAGTTGCTATGTTTATGCCATTTATTGCAACGGTAGCGGCAGCATCCGGCGGAAAAATTACAAAAAAACATACTTACTTGCCTTTGGCAACCGGTGGTTTGATTGGCGGAACGGCATCACTTGCAGGCAGCACGGCACCGCTTTATGCACAGCAGGCATTACAGGAAGCCGGTATTACAATGGGATTTTTTGATACATTTCCTGTGGCTATCTGTATCATTGCTGTTTTAGCTGTTTGTTATTGGTTGTTCTTATATGACCTGGAAGTAAAATGGTTCAACTTTCCCGAGACTCAGGATGGAGAAGATACTAAAAAAGAGGTAGGAAAGGGTAACACACGGAATGAAGTTATTTCTATAGCTGTGTTGATTATCTGTATCGTTTTGTTCATTCTGCAACCCTATTTTATGAAAAGTTGGTCTTTGGGGTTGATTGCTATTACCGGAGCACTTGTTTTGGTTGTTGCAAAATGTATTGACGGCAAATTGGCGCTTCGTAATATGTGTTGGCCGGCTTTGGTCACATTGGCGGGTGCTCTTGGAATTGCAAAAGGCTTTCAAAAGGCGGGCGTTGGTGACTTGGTTTGCCAGTGGCTTGAAAATATGGGGAGTGTTGGCACAAGTCCCTTGTTTTTGATTGCTTTGTTTATGGTTGTTGGTTATGTTTTGTCTTTGTTTATGTCAAACGGAGCTCTAACCAGTATGCTGGTTTCGGTTGCTGTTCCCTTGGGCGTTAAGTTGGGTATTAACCCCATGCCTCTAGCTTTTGCTTGCGTTTTTGGTGTTAGCATGGCCATGGCAACCCCATCAGCTACCACAACCATTACAATGGTACAGATTGCAGGATATCGGTTTAAGGATTATTTCCGGTTCGGCGGCTTGGTTGGTGTTATCGGGCTCTGTGTTTCCTGGGTAACCTTGGTGTTGTTTTACGGATTGCTGTAAAGGGGACGCAATGGAATGAGAAAAGAGATTGGTAGCGAATTCTGGAGTGTTCCTGTAGCCGGTGATAATGGCTTGTTTGCTGATGCGGTGTGGTTTGTTTCCGGAAGGAGCGCGCTTTATGCCATCATCAGAGAGAATACCTTTAAAACGGTCGTTTGCCGGACTGGTGTTGCGATAGTATGATTAAGCCTTTTGTAGACAATGGTATTGCAGTTCGGTTTTATCCTGCAATGTCCGAAATTGGCAACATAGAAGCTGATGCGGTCCTGATAATGGACTATTTTGGCTATACAGGGCAAAGCAGGCGCGGTGACTTTAAGGGCACAGTTATTCGTGACCTGACCCATTCCATTTTTTCAAAAGCATATGACGATGCCGATTACTATTTTGGCAGTCTGCGAAAATGGGCAGGATTTTATACCGGCGGCTTTGCCATGGGACTGAAACATCCCGTTGTTTATGAAGGTGATTCTGCTGATTATATTACACTAAGGCAATCAGCAATGGAAGCTAAAGAGGCATACATCAGCGAGTTGATAGTGAACAAAGATTATTTAATGTTGTTTGCCGAGGCGGAAGAAATGCTTGAAGGTCTTGGCGTTGCGCCGGCTTGTAATGCAGATGTGGAACGGGCAAAAACGCTGGATATTGATTTTATTTGCCGGCAAAGACGAAGCAATGCAAGCGTTTTACTGAATGCATTTTCTAATCTGGCAGTTTTTCCTGAAATGAAAGAAGCAGATTGCCCTTTGTTTGTTCCCATTTTGGCGGATAATCGGGATGCGCTTAGAAAGCATTTGATAGAAAAAGAAATTTACTGTCCGGTTCATTGGCCGGTTAGTGTGTATCACAAGTTACCGAAAGCAACAGAAGTATTTTATAATAGGGAACTGAGTTTGGTTTGCGACCAAAGGTACACGGAGCAGGATATGCTTCGAATTGTAGATGCGGTCAAAGAATTTTTGAGAAAAGAGAAGTGTGACGTATAATGTTAACTGTCTATACTCTGGAGCAGAGCGCACAATGGGATGCTGCGGTTCGAACATTTTCTGAATATGATACATATTGGCTTTCTGGTTATGTAAAAGCCTTTCAGGTTCACGGTGACGGTGAGCCCCTGCTGTTTTTCTATGAGGGAAACGGCGTGCGAGGCATCAATGTTGTGATGAAGCGTGATGTTGCAAAGGA
>JAFWAT010000050.1 GCA_017507525.1 Clostridia bacterium
GATTCTTCCGCCACCCGTTGCAGATCCATATCAATGGTCAACATAACAGAATGTCCGGGAACCGGCTCACGGGAGTAAACAACTTCGGTCTCGCCTTCCTGAATCTTTCTTTCTACACTGTTAGCACCATCGGTTCCACGAAGATATGACTCAAAAGCTTTTTCCACGCCTTGCTTTCCCAAATAGTCATTCATGCCGTAACCTTCATCCTTCAGTTCGGCGTATTCTTCTTGATTAATAATGCCCACACGGCCTAAGATATGTGCAGCCAGTGTCCCGCTGGTATATTCCCGAATCGGCTCATTATATACCGTTACACAAAAATACGTATCACGCTGTTCTTTAATCTTCGTAATCGTTTCAATATCGACATCTTTTGCAAAAACATACGGGTTATTGGAAGAAAAATTTCGTTTTTCCATTTCATAACGAATCCCGGCAATCACTCTGACCTCTTCCGGTGAATACCCGTCATGAATGTCATATTTTTCTTTATATTTTTCAATCACTTCATCTGCAGTAATACTGCTTTGATAACTTTTCTCCTTAAAAAAATCCTGCGCTGAGGCATTTTTTTCTTCCTCCGTATCGCCGGAAAACGCAAAGGTAAACGGCGCATTTTTAGAAATAGGAAATGTATCCTGATAGCTAATGCCTCTCCAGGTAAACAGATTCGCCATACTTAAAATTACATGATTTAAGGCTTGCTTGTCATCATTGATTTTTGCAATGGCAACAGTATGTCCAACACGGTTTGTTACCAGGGCTCTGCCATAGCGATCTAAAATCTCCCCTCTGGGCGCCTTAATCGGAATGTTTCTTGCCAGTCGGCTGTCTGAGATTGTCCGATAGTTCTCGCCTTCAATAATCTGCAAATAAAAAAGGCGGCCAATGGCAACGATCACTAAAATCACAACCAAAGCATAGAGAAAGTGACAACGCCTTTTTAATTGTTTATCATCCATGCCGCCTGCCTCCTTTTATTGTATCATATCATGTGTTATTGGTTAAATACAGTTAGCCGCCGAACCAGAGGATATAACAGAATTGTCGCCAAACCGTTATATACCGCAGCCGGTAAAATTTTGCAAAACAGAGCATAAAAGAACGCACCCTGCCCCCAAATAGCAAAATAAAAGATATACACAATCAGTTCATAAAAAAGTGAAAAAATCAAAACAAATATCATGGCAATCAAGCCATTGTTACTATATAAGCTACCGCTGACACAAATGCAAACATAAGCAAGCACTGTGCATAACAGGGCATTCATCCCCACAACACGCCCGCCGTTTATGTCCAACAAAAAACCGCAAACAACGCCAACCACCAACGCACTGTAATCCCCATGTAAAAGGCTATAGCAAACGACAGTAATTAAAAGTAAATTGGGTATCACGTGAAAAACCTCAATCCCTTGAATAACCGTGGTCTGAAGAATTGTCAAAACAAATATTAAAATCGCTGTCAGCAAAAACTTAAAAACTGCCTTGTTTTGAAACATTTGATTCATGTTATCTACCTGCCATTTCGAATGACCATAACTTCTTGAATTTTCTTTAAATCAACAGCCATATCAATCACAGCATATTGTGAATATCCCATAGAGTCGCTTTTAATTTCTGCAACCGTTCCAATCAAAATACCTTCCGGAAACACATCTCCCAAACCGGATGTCACAACCGTATCCCCTAAAATAAGACTGGTATCCTTAACAAGAGCACTCATGGTGCATTGTCCTTTATCCGCCAAGGTCAAATCACCGTCTACAATGGCATATTCCTGTGTGCGGGTTACCAATGCACCCACAGAACTATCTGTATCAACAATCGTCTGAACCTTAGCCCAGCTTGCACCAACCTCTGAAACTCTGCCAACCAAGCCATAGCCGGACATAACCGTATCATTTACCGAAATTCCATCATCAGACCCTTTGTCAATGGTAAAAGAATAAAACCAATTCCCCGGGTCCTTTGCAATAATTTCACATCCGACAATATCCTGTTCCCCGCTAGATGCCTTAAAATCGAGCATTTGCCTGAGTCTTTCATTTTCCTTTTCATAGGCTTCCAGTTCCCGCACCCGTGCCGATAATTGGTCTACCTGATCTTTTAGCTCCAGATTTTCCTGCTGAAAATCCTTCATATCAAAAACAAAGCCAAAAAAGCCACTAACACCATTACCAATAGAGGAAAAGAAATCCTGCACGGGGCTAAAAACTCCGCCAAGAACATTTCCTGAGGCAGACGAAGAGCCTCTGGTTGCAAAGGAAATGCCCATAACAACTAAAATCACAGTACAAATCGAAATCACAGTCACATGTAATTTTCTACGATTCCTCATCATCCGCCCTCCTTTACAAGCTTATTAAAACAGGCTTAGCGCCATCTTTTTGTCTTACTGCTTAAAATGCCCTGCCCTGCTTTTTCCAGCGCCGAAAGTGCCAAACCGGTTCCCAGTGCAACACAGTCTAACGCATTGTCAGCCACATACACCGGAATGCCGGTCTCTTCTGAAATTAAGATGTCCAGCCCGCGAATCAAGGCACCACCACCGGTTAATACAATACCACGGTTCATAACGTCTGCTGCCAGCTCCGGCGGCGTTTTTTCCAACGTGGTTTTAATGGCATCCACAATGGCAAAGATGGATTCAGACATAGCACTTCTAATTTCTTTACTGGTCAGCGTAATGGTTCTGGGCAGCCCGGTTATCAGGTCGCGACCTTTAACTTCCATCGTGCCCTCATCTTCATAGGTATAAGCCGAACCGATGTTAAACTTAATTTCTTCGGCTGTGCGCTCACCAATCATCAAATTATATTCACGCTTAATGTAGTTCACAATGTCATCATCCAACTCATCCCCTGCAATTCTAAGGGACTGACTGGAAACAATTCCGCCATAGGAAATAACAGCCACTTCACTAGTACCACCGCCAATATCTACAACCATGCTGCCAGTCGGTTCTGACACAGGCAAGCCTGCACCAATGGCAGCAGCCATAGGCTCTTCAATTAAATACGCACTTTTAGCACCGGCAGATAAAACAGATTCCTCCACCGCACGGCGTTCAACCTCCGTTACGCCGAAGGGAATGCAAACCACAACTCTCGGCTTTACTATCGATGACGGATAAGCCTTTTTAATAAAATACTTCATCATAGCCTGGGTGCTGTCAAAATCAGCAATAACACCATCCTTCAAGGGGCGGATTGCTACAACATTACCCGGCGTTCTGCCAATCATTTCTTTTGCTTCGCTGCCAACTTTTAAAATTTTACCTTCCGCTTTGTTCACGGCAACCACAGATGGCTCACGCAGAATAATGCCTTTTCCTTTTAAATAAACCAAAGTGTTTGCTGTACCCAAGTCAATACCAATGTCTTTTCCTAATGCCATTTCCTATTCCTCCCAAATGATTTCAATCTCAAATTCTTCTTGTAAAATTTTTCCCAATTTTGAAAGCGGCAACCCAACCACATTATAGTAGTCACCGTCTATTTTTTCAACAAACAAACCGCCAAGACCCTGAATCCCGTAACTGCCGGCCTTGTCCAGTGGCTCTTTTGTGCTTACATAGGATTCAATTTCTTGCTCCGAAAGCTTCTTAAAATAAACCTTCGTTTCTTCTGTTACGCTAATGCTTTTTCCATCCCACCGTCTAAGCACCGTAAGCCCCGTTAAAACGCTGTGGCAGTTTCCTGATAGCCGCCTGAGCATAGCTTTTGCGTCTTCTACATCCTTCGGCTTTGTCAAAATCTCGTCTTCGAAAACCACAACAGTATCAGCACCAATTATAAGGGCATTCTCCGGCTGTGACTTTGCAACATCTGCCGCTTTTAAAAGCGATAAACTCTGCACCACCAAAGACGGCGATATTTCCCGGCTCATATCTTCTTCCGCCTGAGAAGGAATCACAGTAAAGGGCAACCCGATTTGCTCTAAAATTTCCCGCCGTCTGGGCGAACCGGACGCCAGAACAATCTGTAAGTTCCGTGGCAATCGAACCATGCACTTACCCATAAAACAACGCTCCATCCATTGACTGAATTTATCATCCGTCACTTTCATGCATTTTCCATTTTAAGTAACTCTTTTATTATACCCAAAAACACTCCCAATTGCAAGAGCCAAACATCTTTTTCTTCCAAATATGTCTAAATTTTATTACCGACCCGTCGAGCCAAATCCCCCTGCACCCCGCTCCGTCTCAGGCAGTTCCTCAACCTCTGCAAGTTCTGCCCGAATCACCGGTGCAAAAACCATCTGTGCAATCCGCTCCCCCGGCGAAATGGTATAGTCCTCAGGTCCTAAATTAATTAACCCCACCGAGATTTCACCGCGATAGTCTGAATCCACTACACCAACACCGTTCGAAAGGCAAATGCCGTGCTTAACGCCCAAACCGCTTCTTGCATATAAATACGCTACCACCTCTGAGGTTGGCAGTGCAATGGCAATCCCTGTAGGAATCTTCGCCATCGCCCCCTTTTTCAAAAGCAAAGGCTCCGCAATATTGGCAGACAAGTCCATACCTGCCGCCCCCTCGCTTGCATAAAAGGGCATGTCCGGCATGCTTCCGCCGGCTCCGGATAAACGTTTTACTAAAACTTTCATATTCACACCTCACTGCATACCGCGGTAAAAATGACCGCGTGTAAAATTGCCACCGGGCGCACTAACTTTTTTGCCTGCCAACCCGGCTTGATATTCTTTAATAACCTTGCAGCTTGCCTCATAGTTTTCAAGGGTAAAGCATAAACGAACACTGTCAACGCCCAACGTTTTAACCTCATCCATCCGATCCGCCATATAGATGGGTTTTGCATTATAAATTACATTGCCGCATCGGGTAGGCACCAGCGGAAACACTTCGTTTTTTCTGTCAAGCAATGCAAAAACCCCATCATTGCACCCTGTTTTTTCAGCACAAAGCCCATTGCTTTTAACAATGCAGTTTGCAAGCAGCATGAGGGGTAAGCGCCCATAACCAATCACCTCTAAGGGTACATCTGTTTTTCGACGGATTGCAGAAATTCCTTTTGTGTTAAGCTCCGGCGAAAGCACAACCCGGCTTGCCCCCAGCTTTGTAAGCTGCCAAACCGTTTCACTGTTTGTAATGTTTAGCCTGTGCCCGGCAACAACCTCTTTGCCCGTTGCCGCTGAAAATTGTCCTAAATTCTGCACACAGACAGCGTTAAAATCAAGATTTTCATTTTTCTGCCCCTCACAAAACAAAGGCGAAAGCTGCAAAGCCGGCTCCTCCACCAGCTTTGCAAGATGCCAAAGGTTTGCCGGCAGATACACACGGCTAATTCCACAATCACACACCGCCCGAAGCTGTTCTTCATTCATAACCTCAGCACACAGCGTCACCGTCTTGTCACCTGCCTTGGTGTCCTGTGACACATGGCTGCTTTCTACCGGCTCCCGCTTATAGCTTTTAACGATCAATGTTTCAAGTTCTTCTGCCGCCTGACGGCGCAATGCATTTAAATCCTTAATCGGCACTGCCACATCACCAGAAACATGAATTTCAACTTCTTTTGCATAAAACGGCGTTTCCCCCAGCTTTCTAAGCTGTTCTTCCATTCGTTCTTTTTCTGTTGCACGCACCCGTGCAGCCTCACAAACCTCGCCAAAAACCGTCACCGTTTTTCCGTCTTCTGCAGTCATGGAAAGCTCCAGAGGCGTCCCTACCTTTGCAAGCAGCGAGAGAGATACCGGTACCTGCCGCTTCTTTCTTCCTAAAGCCGGCAACGCCGAGGCAATTTTCGTATCACTCACAGGGTCCATCATCTTGTCATAGCCGCACCCATCAAAATAGCCGTAGCAAGAGCCACCCCGAGAGAAAAATTTCAGCATATCCTGAATTTCTTCATTGGTCACACCGATCGTTGCCGCTCTTTTATAAACCTGAGTAACCATAGCAACATACTCGGGGCTTTTCATCCGTCCCTCAATTTTCAAGGACGCAACACCCAACGCCTCAAGCTCCTGCACTCTGTCTGCCAGACACAAATCCTTGGGGCATAAAAGCGCCTGCTTTTGCGTAACCGGCTTTCCGTTTTTTAAAAGCGTATAAGGCAAACGGCAGGGTTGTGCACAACCTCCTCGATTACCGCTTCTGCCGCCTAACAGACTGCTCATCAGGCATTGCCCCGAATACGAAATACACAGCGCACCATGTACAAAATATTCAATTTCAGTCCGGGTATTTTGACAAATCAAATCAAGTTCCTTTTTTGTTACCTCACGGGCAAGCACCACCCGTTTTACACCCAAATCTGCCAAAAGATTCACACCGTCTGCATTTGTCACCGTCATTTGCGTGCTGGCATGCACCGGCATGTCAGGCAGCTCCTGTCGCACCCGGCATAAAAGTCCCAGATCCTGAATAATTAAAGCATCCACACCAATTTCATACAAATACCGGATAAAAAGCATGGCATCTGAAATCTCTGTTTCTTTCAAAAGCGTGTTACAACAAACATACACACGAGCACCACGAACATGGCAAAAATCCACTGCCTGAGAAAGTTCCTCATCTGAAAAATTTTGTGCACTCCGTCTGGCACTGAACCGTGTGCCACCAACATACACCGCATCTGCACCATAGTTCACCGCCGCAGTAAGTGCCTCAAAGCTCCCCGCAGGAGATAAAATTTCCATGTTTGCCACCTGCCTTTCGTTCCAAATCAAGACGCATAAAAACAGAGGGCTGTGACAAAAAGCCACAGTCCCGCCTCGAGGGGTAACAAAATAGCGCAGATTAGACAAACCGGGTCCCTAAAGCGCACCAGGTACACTAAGACACAAAGTTTGATAAAAACGCAAAGCATTTAAAGAAAAGGAATTCGTTAAACAGCGAATTCCTAAATCAATCTTACTCATTTTTTGTTTTCAATTAAAGAAAACAGCACACGAATACTTTTTAAGCTTTGCGTGGCATGCAATTTTGTCACACCTCACAATGACTCATATCATTTTCCAACATAGTCCTTAACCAACGCCTCTAACAGCTCATCACGCTCAATTTTGCGAATCAACGCCCGTGCATTGTTATGGCTGGTAATATAAGTCGGATCGCCGGATAAAATATATCCTACCATTTGACTAACCGGATGATAGCCTTTTTCCTCCAACGCCTGATAAACCGCCGTGATAACAGAGCGTATATACTCATCTCGGTTTACGCCAAACTGATATTTCTGCGTTTCATTCATATCCATTTAAATCGCCGTCCTTCCGGTAAAAATCTTCTAAAAAATATTATACATCATTTTCTCGCCGGATGCAAGTGCTTTCACTTGATTTTCATGGGAATACCCGAAACCATAAAATACACTTCATCAGCCTGTGCTGCAATTTTTGTATTAATCCGACAGGTAATATCCCGGCGGATTTTGTTAAAGCGGTCATCCGGTCGGCTTCCCATGCCCAATTCATTGGTCAGCATAACCACCGGTGTAGGCACAGATTTTGCCACCTTCACAACCTCTTTCACCCTTTGCCAAATTGTTTTTTCGACTTCCAAAACCACAGACATAGGAACCGAATCCCAGTTGGCATCATAATCCCCCAAAAGCTGGGTCACCATAACAGAAATTCTGTCTAAAACAATCCCGTCATAGCTTGCACCAAACTCTTCAATGTGCCGATCTATGCCGTCATAGGCCTCCAGCGTGTCCCAGGTAGCAGGACGCAACGCCTTGCGGCAGGCAATCCGGCTTTGAACCTCCTCATCTTCTTCAGGAACCAGCGTGGCAATATACAAAATACTATCACCGAACTGCTCCGCCAATCCTTGCGCATAATCGCTTTTGCCGCTTCGTTTTCCTCCGGTAACCAATATCAGTTTTCCCATACCTGTTCCCTCCTTAAATAATCAGCCACTAGTGCTGTGATTTGTAATGCTTTTTCGTTTTTTCAAAGTTCTTTAAAATAACCTCTACCATCTCTTTGTTGTTTTTTGTGCGGATTAAGGTGTTAATCAACTGCTCCGTAACCTCCTGCACCGTCAGATTAGAAGATAAATCCCGCCGCACAGCCCAAACTGCCTCCAACTCTTTCTGGCTCTGCAAAAGCTCTTCCTTTCGGGTACCGGATTTATGGATGTCAATCGCCGGGAAAATTCTCTTTTCCGAAAGCCTGCGGTCTAAATGCAGTTCCATGTTGCCCGTGCCCTTAAATTCTTCAAAAATCACATCATCCATACGGCTTCCCGTCTCAACGAGAGCAGTGGCTAAAATGGTTAAGCTACCGCCGTTCTCAATATTCCGCGCCGCACCAAAAAACTTTTTGGGTTTATGAAGCGCCCCGGGGTCAAGACCGCCGGATAAGGTTCTGCCTGAGGCCGGAACCGTCAAATTATAGGCTCTGGCAAGACGTGTAATGGAATCCAGCAACACAACAACGTCTTTTTTCTGCTCCACAAGCCGTTGGGCGCGTTCCAGTACAATTTCCGCCACCTTGGCATGATGCTCCGGAGGCTGGTCAAAGGTTGAAAACACCACATCGCCTGATATAGACCGTTTCATATCCGTCACTTCTTCAGGACGTTCATCAATCAAAAGCACAATCAATGTCACTTCCGGATGATTTTTTTCAATCTGATTGGCAATATTTTTCAAAAGGGTTGTTTTGCCGGCTTTGGGCGGTGCCACAATGAGACCCCTCTGCCCCTTTCCAATGGGGGCAATTAAATCCACAAGCCGCATCGAAAAATCGCAGCCCTCATACTCCAGTTGTAACCGTTCCTCTGGAAAAATCGGAGTCAAATACTCAAAAGGACGGCGGCGTATTGCCTTGTCCGGCGTATCATCATTCACGTGCTGCACAAAAATCAGCGCAGGGAATTTTTCACCCTCTTTCGGCATGCGGCCAATTCCCGTCACCTTGTCCCCGGTTTTCAAATTAAAACGGCGGATTTGTGTCGGTGAAACATAAACATCCTTTGGCGTTGAAAGATAGTTTTCTCCCCGAAGAAATCCGTACCCTTCAGAAAGCACCTCTAAAATGCCGCCTACAATATTATCGCCGCCTTGAAGCATCAAACCATTCTTTTCACTAACAATCGGCTTTTCTTCCGGCTTAGGGTCAACCGGCGGCAAAGCTGCGGCTGACTCTTTTTCCTGAATCAAAGCAATCAGTTCCTGCTTTTTATATTTAGATACACTTTTAACGCCTAAATCCTTCGCAATTTGCTTGAGTTCATCAATTTTTTTACCCGAAAAATCCACAAAAGTACCTCCTGAAACGGTCAGAAATAAAAAACAAGCGAAACAATTATATAAAAGAACCGGCTGAAGAAGCCGTAAAAATTTACGATATCCAAAAACAAATCAGAAAATTATAAAAATTTTTTATTTAATTCATTGTACCACATTTTATTATATTCCGCAATATAAAAAATAAACAATTTTTCCTGTATGAATTCATTCAAAACATCCTGCGGCAAAGTTGCCACGCCGGCACTCTTTGCGGCATCCTCTATCTTCTTTCGCAGCGTGTTGATAGCACCCTCAATGCTTGCCCGGCTCTCGCTATCTGCAAACGTTAGCTGATATTCTAAATCCTGCATCGTATTTTCAAGATACCGGCTCCGGTTCTCCGTATCCCGACGGAAGCTCCTCGCCCAAGTGCGTTCCGGCAAATCCCGCACATCTCCGGTCTCCTTGTACTTTGCAATCGCCTCTGTCGCCCTCTGCTTCCGGCTGACAGAAAAACGAAGGTCAGGATTTTTTGTCGGTGCTTGGTTCGAAACATATTTAATTTGTTCCGGGTCAAAAGCCATCACCGAAACGCCTTCTCCTTCATGCTTATTCGGATAAACGATGCCGTCATACCCTTTCCACTTTAGCAACCTCCTGAGTGACGCATTTGCGGGTGAGTCATATCTTTTTTCATAAAAACCTTCCATCTTAGAGATAGAATTATAGTCGCCCCTAGTGATAATGCCTTGGCGCAAAGCTTCGTCTGCAACAACCAGAGCTGGCCATATGCCTCTATCTTCCGGGATGATTAAAGGATTTTTTAAATTAACATAGACCTCTTTAATGAACCTTCCGCCACGCGTTATAGCCTGCTCAGATGAGCCAACATGAAAGCCGAAATCCCCTTTTTCAAAAACAGTAAATTCACCGTCTGTTGCATGGAAAAGAGGTATCAGTTCGCCTTTCTCGTTTTTAAGCACCGTATCGGAAAAATAATCACGAACATTCTCTGGCAACATTCTGCCCTCGGAATCTGTATTGCTTATTCTTCTCTCTGATATTTCTCGTAAAAGACCATAAGCACGTTTCTTCTCTCGTGGCGAACTGAGGTCGTATGATTGTATTCTTCCACTCCAATCGATAAGTCCCCGCCCTCTCTCAAGGCTAGTTCGTGAGTCCCCCGCAGACCCTGCCATCCTTTGATAAGCCGCTTCGGTACCATCACTTTGTTGCCATACGCTGTTGTCGTTTCCACTCGCTCTTCTTTCTCCCAATGCTTTGGTGTCCGTACTGACATCTGTCTCACCACTTTCTGATAAATTCTGTTGGCTATATTCTACCACAGAACCGCTATCAGAATCAAGAGTATCTTCCATCGCCCTCTGCTTCCTACTAACAGACATAGGCTTATCAAAAGTTGTATCATTTTGTTGCTCACTGCGTATACTGGTATTGACTTTATTATCACTTTGTGATATACTATTGTCAAAAGATATCTTTCCATTTTTGGCCTTTGAGCCGCTGACGGATTTCTCCGGGAAAGGTATCTTTTTTATTTTACCAATGTTATACGCTTCTTTTCCATCCCGATTGACGCCTATA
>JAFWAT010000051.1 GCA_017507525.1 Clostridia bacterium
AAACCGGCACCGGCGATAAGTAGACCTTGGAAAGTTGCTTTTCTATCTGCGTTAAAACACCATTATCAATCAGGGTTTGCTCGCCGCCAAACTGCAGGCAAACCACAAACTGCCCCTCTTCTAAAGCAACGTGGCTGTTTAGCAAAATGCCTCGGGCAGCCGGCAGCTTTTTTAAAATTTCATGTTGAATGTTTTCATAGATCGCCGCTGCAGTATCTTCTGTCAAAATCGATTTTGTATATGTAAATTCCAACATAACATCTGTTAACTGAAAACACTCCTTGACCCGTTTGGTAAGTTTATCTAAAAGGGTATGGTGAACAAAGGCATCGCTTTCTAATGCCAAGCGAACCTTGCGTTCTTTTTTAAATATCTGAAAGCGGGTGAGTTTGGCGCCGGACAGTTGTTCTGCCAGCGCTTTACCTGCTAAAGTTTCAATTAAATCAGACATAAAAACCTTCCTAATTATAAATTAAAGAGCACCCATTTTACCCAACTCTTCAAAGAGAACATCCACAATTTCTCTCTCCGGCACGCGACAGATGACTTCGCCCTTTCGGAACAAAAGACCTTCTCCTTTTGCACCGGTAATGCCGATATCTGCATCCCGCGCTTCGCCGGGGCCATTGACAACACAGCCCATAACTGCAATTTTAACGGGCTTTTTCACTTCAGAAAGTCTTTCCGAAACCCGATTTGCAATATCAATTAAATTCACGCTGCACCGTGCACAGGTTGGGCACGAAACCAGCTTCGCCGCATCCTTTCTCAGCTCCAACGCTGACAGAATCTCCTTCGCTGCCCGAATTTCTTCTACAGGGTCTGCCGTCAGGGAAACACGAATGGTATCACCAATGCCCTGGGAAAGCAGCGCACCGATGCCCACCGCAGATTTAACCGTTCCGCTGTAAGCCGTACCGGCTTCTGTAACACCTAAATGCAGGGGATAATCTGTTTGCTCTGCAATCAAGCGGTAAGTTTCAAGCATCATAGGCACAGAAGATGCTTTTAAGGATACAGCAACGTCATGAAAATTGCAGGCCTCCAAAATCCGGATATGGCTCATGGCATCTTCTGCCAAAGCCTCCGGGCAGGCGCCACCATAGGTCTTTAAAACCTTTTGTGAAATAGAGCCGGCATTCACGCCCACACGAATAGGAATTTTATTGGCCTTTGCCTTGTCTATGACCTTCAAAACCCGCTCTTTTCCACCGATATTGCCGGGATTTAAGCGAATTTTGTCAATACCGGCATCAATGGCACCCAGTGCCAGTTTATAATCAAATTGAATATCCGCCACCAAGGGGATGGAGGTTGCTTTTTTCAGCTTTTCCACTACCTTTAAGCTATCATCATCAATGACCGCAAGGCGCACAATGTCGCAACCGGCATCACAAAGTGCCTGCGTCTGGCGCAAAGCTGCCTCAAAGTCACCATTGGGTGAACAAAGCATGGACTGAATAGAAACAGGATAATCGCTACCGATGCCTACACCGCCAACCATAATTTGTCTTGTTTTTCTCCGCTGCATTTACAACACTCTTTTCTGATTTTCTGATTCAATACAAATTTTCATTATAACACTATGTTTCATTATATCATACCGGTGTTAAATGGGCAAATAAAAAAACGGAGCAAACTTATTTACAACTTTTTGATTGTTTTATAAAAAATTTTTCCATTTCCTATTGACACCGTACATTTGTTCTGTTAAAATAAAAATGCGAACATTAGTTCTAAAAACGTTCGTTCTGAAAGGAGCTGTTATATATGACTGTTAGAAAAAGAAGAAGAATCTCATATGCAAACCGTGCAAAGCAGCAAAGAATGAAATTATATATCATCGTATCCGCCATTTGTATTCTGTTCCTCTGCTCCCTGGCACCTTTGGCTGATAGCGGCGTTCACGAGATTACCGTCATCGCTGACAGTGGTGATACCATGTGGGATATTTGTGAGCCCTACTGCCCCGAAGGCATGGATATTCGGCTGTTCATCGACAAGGTGATGTATGAAAACGATTTAGACAATTCATGCCTATCCATCGGTCAGGAGATTGTTATACCGTTAGATTAATGCCGTATATTTCCTCTTCTCTTTGCATATAATTTTGATGTATGCACTGCACGATATAAAGGCAGTAAAAAAGAGGTGCTTATATGGGAAATACATTTAAAGTCATCAACCTAAGAAATCTCCTTCGGCTTGGTATTTTAATTCTAATTCCGTTGGGCGTGGGCTTTTTTGCCGGATTCCTTACGCAAAACAGCCGGGAATTTTACGCAGCCCTGCAAAAGCCGTTTCTGGCGCCACCGGGCTTTCTTTTTCCCATCATTTGGACGGTTTTGTACATCTTAATCGGCATCGCAAGCTACTTGGTGTATAAGCAGGGAATCGGCAAAGACTATGTCCGTGATGCACTGAAATATTACGCTGTGTCTCTTTTGCTGAGCTTTATCTGGCCTATAACCTTCTTTCGGTTTAATCTGTTATTCGGCTCCTTTTGGGTTTTGTTGCTTCTGTGGCTTTTCACCGGTATTGCCGCTACCAAGTTTTACCGCATAAACCACACTGCAGGGTTATTGCTTCTGCCTTATTGGCTATGGATTACCTTTGCCGGATATTTAAATTTAGCTACATGGTTATTAAATCGCTAATCATTCTTTTGAGATTTTGCGGGAAGCTGTTTCGTTATACAAAGGCGAGCAGCTTCCTTTTTGTTTTTTCCCACTAAAAAGGAAGGAAAATGTGATAAAATGGTTTACAAATGCGTTTTTTCCATTTATAATAAAACATGGGGGTATATTGCATTATGAAAAGAATGAAAGATTTTATGAAATTACATAAAAAATCCGTTATTATTACATCCATCATCCTGTGTACCGTAGTTCTCCTTGGCATTACCGTAACAATTGCGACCGCTTCAACGTTAAATCATAACAAAATTTACGAAGGGGTACTGATTGACGATTTAGACGTCAGCAACCTGACTGTTGAAGAGGCTTCTGCTAAAGTTTTAGAGCATTTTACTGAAGCGCTGGATTATGCCATTCTATTAAAATATGAAAATGTGGAAAAGGAAATTAATCTGTCTGACCTATTAGCAGAAATAGATGTTAAAGCCACTGTTCAAAATGCCTATAAAGTCGGCAGAGACGGCAGTATCATTGACAGGCTGAAAATGGTGTATGACATTAAAAAGAATACACTTGTCATTAACCCACTGATTCTGTGCGACGATGCGCTATTGGAATCTTATTTTAAGGAAATTGCTGACCAATTTGACCATGCCGGACAAGAAATGCAACTGGCAGTAACTGACAACGAACTGGTAATTACCCGCGGCATCCCCGGCAGCTACATTGACATTTTTGTCGCAATGCAAAAGTTTAAAGAGTCTGCTTACCGGCTCAAAAATGGTAGTTTCATCTTAGAAGCAAAGGAACTCATCCCTGCTGAGCCAAATGCAAAGGATATTCATGATAAAATCAGCGGCGATCCTGTTGATGCCAGCTACAAAATCGAAAATCATCGTCTGATTATCATTGACGATAAGCCCGGTGTTTCCTTTGATATTGATGCTGTTCAGTCTGTGATTGATCAGACCCCCGGCGATGTGATTACGGTTCCCGTAACTGTAACACAGGCAAATATAACCACTGAAAAATTACAGGCACAGCTTTTTCCGGACCTTTTGGGCACATACAGCACAAGGTACAATGCAGGAGACGTGTCCCGTTCCCATAATGTAAGCTTAGCCTCCCAGAAGATTAATGAAGTTGTTCTGGCTCCCGGCGAAGTCTTTTCCTATAACGATATTGTTGGTCCCAGAACCGTTGCCCGAGGCTTTAAAATCGCGAATGTATATGTCGGCAATAAAGTAGAACCCGGTATTGGCGGTGGCATCTGTCAGGTTTCCTCCACGTTGTTTAATGCCGTTGTGTTATCTGACTTAGACATCGTATTTAGAACCAATCACTCTCTGCCTGTAACCTATGTTCCGTTGGGTCGTGATGCAACAGTCTCTTACGGCAGCATTGATTTTAAATTTAAAAACAGCACAAACCACCCCATTAAAATCGTTGCCAGTGCCAGCGGCGGAACCAACAAAATATCCATCTATGGTGTAAAGGAAAACAAAGCAAGAACCATTGAAATTACCACAGAATTCACCGGTTCTTATGCTAGCCGTGTGGTTCAAAAAGAAGATCCTACCTTGCCTGTCGGAACCGTCAAGGTCGAGCAAAACGGTTCTGCCGGCAGCTCCTATAATACATATAAAGTAACAAAAGAAAACGGAAGTGTTGTCAAAACAGAGCTGCTGACTAAGAGTAAATATGTTGCCAGCGACTGTATTGAGATTGTGGGTACAATGCCTGTGGAGGATCCGGAAGCACAGCCTCAGGAAACCAACGCACCGCCTGTCGATGCACCGCAGGCAACCCAGGAACCGTCTCCGGTTATTCCACCAGATGCCGGCAGTGACCCCTCTATAGTGCCGACATCAGCTCCCAAGCCTACAATCCCGCCCATTGAGATAGGAGCGCCCAATGCCCAATAATCGACACTTTTAAATTTAACGATGCGAAAGGATAAAGCCGTGAAAGCAAAAACAAAATATGTTTGTACAGCCTGCGGCTATGAGTCCGCGAAATGGATGGGAAAGTGCCCGGGTTGCGACGGATGGAATTCGTTGGAAGAAGAAATTATTCGCAGTGAAAAAACCACCCGCTCTGCTACCTCCCAGCGGGCAAAGCCTACCACGCTTTCCCACGTGGATGTAACAGATTACAGCCGTTTAACCTGTGGCATCAGCGAGCTTGACCGTGTGTTGGGCGGCGGTGTTGTCCGGGGTTCTTTGGTCTTAGTTGGTGGTGATCCGGGCATCGGTAAATCCACACTACTTTTGCAGCTTGCTGCCCGATTGGACAAGCAGGCAACCCTGTTCTATGTCTCCGGTGAGGAATCGGAAAAGCAACTCAAAATGCGTTCTGACCGTTTGCATGATGAAGCACCGGAATTTATGGTGCTCTCTGAAACGGATATTACGGCAGTCAGTGCCGCACTGAGCGAAATCCGCCCGGATGTTTTAATTGTAGACTCCATTCAGACCATGTACCATCCTGATATATCCTCCGCTCCCGGCAGTGTCAGTCAGGTTCGGGAGGCAACCTTAACCCTAATGCGCTATGCAAAGGAAAATGCCACCGCAGTTTTCATTGTCGGCCATGTTACAAAGGATGGTTCTATTGCAGGCCCTAAGGTGTTAGAGCACATGGTGGATTGTGTTTTATATTTTGAAGGCGAACGAAATCACAGCTATCGCATTTTGCGTGCTGTGAAAAACCGTTTTGGTTCCACCAACGAAATCGGCGTCTTTGAAATGACAGATGCAGGTCTATTAGAAGTAGAAAACCCCTCCATGATGTTACTGGAAGGGCGTCCTGAACAGGCACCAGGCTCTGCCGTGGTTTGCACCCTAGAGGGAACACGCCCCATGCTGGCAGAGATTCAGGCGCTTGTCTCCCCCACAAGCTTCGGTGTACCGCGCCGTATGGCAACCGGTGTAGACTATAACCGTGTCAATCTGATGATTGCCGTTTTGGAAAAACGTGTAGGCTTAAACCTTCAAAATCAGGATGCTTACGTCAACATCATCGGCGGCATTCGTTTAGATGAGCCGGCGGTAGATTTAGCGTTAGCACTTGCCATTGCCTCTGCCTTCCGGAACCGCCCGATTGATACCTCTGTTGTGGCAATCGGCGAAGTGGGGCTCACCGGTGAACTGAGAGCCGTGAGCCAGATTGAGCGCCGCATATCCGAAGCCAAAAAGCTTGGTTTTAAAGCCTGCCTGATTCCGCAGGCAAACACAAAAAATTTAAAAGTTCCTCAAGGAATGAAAATTCTCCCTGCGAAAAACCTGACCGAAGCGTTAGGATATATTTTGTAAAATACCAAAGACAGGAGTATGATTATGACCAGAAAAGAGGCTCGCGAAGCCGGATTTATTATTGTATTTGAGCATGAATTTCAGAAGCTTGATGCAGACTCTCTTTTAGAATTATATTATGAGTACCGCGAAGAAGTCGATGGGCAAAAAGAATATCTGGAAAACCTTGTCCGCACAACCCTTTTGCACCTGCCCGAAATTGACGGGCAGATTGAAAAAAACACCCGGGGTTGGGCGCTTTCCCGTCTGTCTAAGGTAAGCTTAGCAACGCTTCGCATTGGCATTTGCGAGCTTTTGTATAACCCTGAAATTCCTGCCGGCATTGCCATTAACGAAGCCGTTCAGCTTGCCAAGGATTACGAGGGCGAAAAAGCCTCTTCTTTTGTTAACGGTGTTTTATCCTCCGTCAACAAAACAAATCAGTAAATGAGAGCGCTCCACTATGGGAGCGCCTTTCTTTTAAAGGAGCGCATATGGAACAAAGTGTCATGACCGTCACCGTTTCACAACTGAATCATTACATTCACCGTGTGATTGACCACAACAGCTATTTAAAAGATATCTGCATTAAAGGTGAAATTTCAAACTGCAAGCGCCACCCCTCCGGTCATATTTATTTGACCTTAAAGGATGAAGGCTCTGTTCTCCGCGCCGTTATGTTCCGCACTGCCACCATGGGGCTTCGCTTTGAACCGGAGGACGGCATGAAGGTCTCCGCCCGAGGCAGAATTTCCGTATACGAGCCCGGCGGTGCTTACCAGCTCTATGTCGAATCCTTAGAGCCGGATGGGGAAGGGGCATTATATGCAGCATATGAAAAATTAAAGAAAAAGCTGGAAGAAGAAGGGCTTTTTGATAGCCGCTTTAAAACGCCGCTTCCGCCTTTTCCAAACACAGTTTGTGTCGTAACCGCCTCCTCAGGCGCTGCCATTCGGGATGTTTTAAATGTTTTAAACCGTCGCTACCCTCTGGCACAGGTTCGGGTGCTTCCCGTCTCTGTTCAAGGGGAGGGTGCTGCACAAGAGATTGCCGAGGCCATCCGCCTGATTAACAATCACCGCTTAGGAGATGTGATTATCACCGGTCGCGGCGGTGGCTCTATTGAGGATTTGTGGGCATTTAATGAAGAGATTGTTGCCCGTGCGATTTTTGCATCAAAAATTCCGGTCATTTCTGCCGTGGGTCACGAAACCGATTTTACAATTGCTGACTTTGTGGCAGACCTGCGGGCGCCAACGCCCTCGGCTGCCGCAGAGCTTGCCGTTCCGTCAGCCACTGAGCTCTCCCAACGGCTATCGGCTCAGAAAAACGAGCTGGTTGCAGAAATCCGCCATAAGCTCTTATCCGGGCAAAAATCGTTAGACGCTTTAAAAAATCATCCGGCACTTCTGGGAATGCCGGATGTCATTTCTGAAAAACGTATTACGGTGGACCATCTGCAAAAAAACAGTACCTATGCTTTTACAAAACTCTTTGACGAATTTTGCCACCAGCTGTCTGTCTGTGCAGGAAAGCTAGATGCTCTCAGTCCCTTATCGGCACTGTCCCGCGGTTATGCCTACGCAAGCCTGCCGGACGGCACGCCGCTACGGAGCATAACGCAATGCCTGCCCGGCACAACCTTTTGCCTTCGGGTGTCTGACGGCGAAGCAGAATGCACCGTCAATGAAAAACAAGTAAACGATTGAAAAGAGGAGCTCTATGCAACATCTACTCAGCCACATGCGCCGTGCCATTGAGGATTATAACATGATCGAAGAGGGCGACAGAATCGCTGTCGGTCTCTC
>JAFWAT010000052.1 GCA_017507525.1 Clostridia bacterium
ACACCAACCGCCGTTTCTCTGGGCCTTATCCATAGACCTACTTGTTTCCGTTCATCGCTTTTTTAGTATTGTATCACACGAACCTTGATTTGTCAATTATTTTTTATCAGAAGAAATAAACTAAAAATCATGGCGGAAACCGGCATCAAGACCATACCTTTCAAAAATGCATACAATTTCTTCAACAACATAAAAATCTGATTCTATCTTTTCATTTTGAATGACGCCTTGAATTTCTGCTAAAATAAGGGTGGCGCGACTGTTAACCTCATCGGTGTTGATATACATATATTTAATGTTTTCGCAAATGGCATCTGCGATGACACCGGCAAACAGTTCGAGTTTGATGTCCATAACAAAATCTCCTTTTTAATTTATAGTAACACATAAAACAGAAAAATACAATAGAAAAATCTAATATATTATTAAAAAATATAGAAATAATCAATGAGTATAGAAACAATGCTAAATAGGGCATTGTTTTTTGTTGTTGAGAGCATAAACTCAATTTCTCTGCAAAATCTTAACAACAAAAGTATTCCACAGAAAATAAAGTTATAAGTTATCAGAAGAAATAAACTAAAAATCATGGCGGAAACCGGCATCAAGACCATACCTTTCAAAAATACATACAATCTCTTCAACAACATAAAAATCTGATTCTATCTTTTCATTTTGAATGACGCCTTGAATTTCCTCCAAAACCTTACATGCACGATTGTTAACTTCGTCAGTGCTGATCGGTATGTATTCAATGGCATCACTAATTGCTTCGGAAATGACACCTGCAAAAAGATTAAGTTTAATGTCCATATTAAAATCTCCTTTTTGTCTCATTTTTACAACCTATTGTATCATATCTATCGTTTAAAATCAAGATAATAAATGATAAAAATGAGACAAAAGGTTATGGTGATTTTATGAAACAAAGGATAAATGCAAAGGGGAAGAACTTAATTGGTGAAAGACTGAAGCTACTTCGTAAAGATGCCGGACTTTCTCAAAGAGACCTTGCTGCCAGACTACAGCTGATAGGAATTGATATGGATAAAAATGTTATTACACGGATAGAGACAAACCAGCGATATGTAACAGATTTTGAATTACAGGCCTTAAAGGACATCTTTCAGGTTTCTTATGACTATTTGATTGACGGGGTAGAAGAATCAGTAAAGGCTACCTTACCTAGATAAAAAATTACTTTAACATATGCTGTAATTATGAGTGTCAAGGGGACGGTTCTGTTGACACCCGTCCCCTTGACATGTGAGTGGTGGAGACGAGGAGAATCGTTGAGCCTTTGGCTCAAGTCACTTTTGACCCATTGTGCTCCGCTTTAGCTACGCCCAATCGGTACCCAAAAGTGACCTTTGCCCGAAAAACAATTCGCCGAATTGTTTTTTGCCGTGCAAACCTTTCGGAGTTCGATTCTCTCTTACCTAAAAGCAAAAAAGAACACACCATTTATGGTGTGCTCTTTTTTTTGTTGGTGGAGACGAGGAGAATCGAACTCCTGTCCGAAAATGCCGCCGACCTGAGCTCTCCGAGCGCAGCTTATGATCAAGATTCCCCCATCGTCAGGCTCACAAGCAACCCTGACGCCTCGGTAGCTTCATGATGCATGGCCGGCGCAAAGCTTAGCCGGCTCACGTTCACTGCTGATGATGCCCGATTCCCGGTCGCAGTACCCCGGGGCGGACAGCTGCCTTAATTAGGCAGCAGCTAATTCAGTGTTAGCGTTTAAATTTAAAAATTGCGGCTTTTATAGCGGCACCGCACCGCTGCTCGCTCTCAAACCATTAGCATCCCCGTCGAAACCGTTGCGTCCCCATGGGTTTGCAATACTTATTATACCTGCCCGGTCTTTCTTTGTCAAGTGGAAGTCTATGGTAGAGTGTAGCCGGAAAGAGGCGAAAGTATGCTATTTTTTAAAAGAAATTTCATATAATGATTGCTTTTAGCCATAAAAAGGTCTATAATATAAGTAATTAAAATGGGATGTTATTGTAAATGAACAGATAAGGAAGAGAAAAGATGGCAAAAATAGTTAGAGCAATTGAAGAATGGGGTAATTTTAAAATCAGCTTTATTGACAGCCGGGATATTGTAAACACTGCACAAAAGATTCATCACACTTCGCCGGTGGTTACGGCAGCGTTGGGCAGAACCCTGACGGTAACGGCGCTGATGGGTGCATCCTTAAAATCCCCTACAGATAACATGACGGTGTATATTAAAGGTGACGGTCCGCTACAGGGCATGGTCACCGCTGCAGATGGTGCCGGCATGGTCAAAGGCTATGCCTATGAGCCCTTGGTGGATATCCCCTTAAAAAAGGGCAAGCTGGATGTTGGCGGGGCTATCGGTCGTGGTTCTCTGGCAATTTCCAAGGATTTAGGTTTAAAAGAGCCCTATCTTGGTCAGGTGCCTTTGGTGACCGGTGAAATCGGCGAGGATTTTACGTATTACTTTGCAAAATCTGAGCAAATTCCCACGGCAATTGCTTTAGGTGTTTTGGTAGATACTGACCTTTCTGTCCGTCAGGCAGGGGGCTTTATGGTTCAAATGTTGCCTGGTGCAGAGGATGAGGCTGTGAATATTCTTGAAAAGAATTTAAAAAACCTGCCGCCGGTAACCACAATGCTGGAAGACGGCATGACAGCAGAAGAGATCATGGAGGCAGTTACAAAAGGCTTGGTGCTGCAATATTTAGAGCCGGCTGAATATGAATACCGCTGCGATTGCAGTGATGAAAAAATCAACCGTGCGTTAATCAGCATGGGAGCAGACGAGCTTTTGGATATGATTGAAAAGGATGGCGGCGCAGAAATTACCTGTCAGTTCTGCCCCAAGGTCTACAGGCTTAGCGCTGATGATTTGCGGGCACTGTATGAATCCGCAAAATAAGGATATTGTGTTTATGCACAGTGGTGCAGGAGGCTTTTTGTTATGAAAATTATCATTGTCGGCGACGGAAAAGTTGGCATTACATTAACAGAATTTTTATCGCAGGAAGGTCATGACATTATGGTCATTGACCGCAGTCGTAAGGTAATTGATAATGTGGTCAATAATTTTGATATTATGGGCATCAGCGGCAACGGGGCCAATTATGATGTTTTGATGGAGGCCGGTGCTGAAAAAGCTGACCTTTTGATTGCGGCTACCAGCTCAGATGAACTCAATATTTTAAGCTGCTTAATGGCAAAGAAGATTGGAACAAAAAATACCATTGCCAGAGTCCGTAACCCTGAATATGCGCAGCAGCTGCGGTTTATCCGTGAGGAGTTGGGTCTTTCCATGGTGGTTAACCCTGAATTTGAGGCAGCACGGGATATTTCCCGTATTCTTCGTTTCCCCTCGGCAATTGCGCTTGAGTGTTTTTCTAAAGGGCGAGTGGAACTGGCAGAAATCAAACTGCCGGAGAACGGGTATTTGGCAGGTCGCCGTCTGTCGGAGCTTTATAAAATCTGCAAGGAAAAAGTTTTGATTTGTGCAGTTCAACGTGGAGAAGAGGTCTTCATTCCCGATGGTAACTTTGTGCTGCTTGCCGGGGATAAAATTCATGTTACCGGTTCTCACGGTGCGCTGGCGGCCTTCTTTAAATCCATTGATATGTTTAAAGAAAAATCTAAGAATGTTTTAATCATCGGTGGCGGCAAAATTGCTTACTATTTGGCACACCATTTAGCTGAGTCTCATGTTGATGTTAAAATCATTGAGCAGGATGAAGAACGTTGCATGCATTTGTCTGAAGTTTTGCCGAAAGCAACCATTATTTGCGGTGACGGCACCGATCAGGCAACTCTGCAGGAAGAGGGACTTGTTGATTGTGATGCCTGTGTTGCCCTGACCGGCATTGATGAAGAGAATATTATTGTTTCGCTGTATGCTCAGTCTTTAGGCGTTGATAAGATTGTTGCAAAAATTGACCGTTTGTCTTTTGTCGATATGATGGAAGGCTTTGGTCTTGACAGCTTTATTTCACCGAAAACAATTACGGCAAATCGCATTGTCCGCTATGTCCGTGCTATGCAGGATTCCGGTGATTCTGATATGAAAACCTTATATAAGGTTGTTAACAATCAGGTTGAAGCATTGGAGTTTGGCGTTTTAGAAGAAACTTTTTATACAGATGTTCCCTTTAAGAATTTACAAATAAAGTCCGGCATGCTGTTTGCGGCGATTATTCGCCATGGGCATGTGATTATTCCCGGTGGTAATGACCATTTAGAGGTCGGAGACAGTGTTATCATTGTAACGAATGCGATTGGATACGTAAAAAATCTGGAAGATGTTTTTGCATAATGACGGAGGCTTTTTTCTATGAACTATAAAATGGTTGCCTATCTGTTGGGCAGAATTATGCTCATTATGGCAGTTTTGATGTGCTTGCCGTTTTTAATTGCCAGCTTTGGGCAGGAGGATACATGGTTTGGCTTTTTGATTGCTATTATAAGCCAGCTTCTTTTAGGCTTTATTTGCAGCATCAAGAAACCGAAGAATAAGGAATTTTATGCCAAAGAAGGCTTTGTCATTGTGGCATTGGTATGGTTACTTACCTCGCTGTTTGGGGCCCTGCCTTTTTACTTGAGCGGTGAAATTCCCTCATATGTAGATGCATTTTTTGAAACGGTTTCAGGTTTTACCACAACGGGTGCCAGCATTTTAAATGATATTGAATCGTTGTCATACAGCACCCTTTTCTGGCGCAGCTTTACCCATTGGATTGGCGGTATGGGGGTTTTGGTTTTTGTTTTGGCAGTTCTGCCTAAATCCCATGCTTCGCAATCAATTCATTTAATGCGTGCTGAAGTTCCGGGTCCGCAGGTGGGGAAGCTGGTTTCCAGAATGCGCGGAACCGCCCGGATTTTATATGGTATTTATATTGTGATGACCCTTGCAGAAATTTTGTGTCTGCGTATAGCGGGGCTTCCGTGGTTTGACAGCATTTTAAACGCATTTTCAACTGCCGGTACCGGTGGCTTTTCCATTAAAAATGCCAGCATTGCAGCCTATAACAGCGCGGCGGTGGATTATATCATCACCGTCTTTATGCTTTTATTCGGCATTAACTTTACCCTGTTTTATCTGATTTTAACAGGGCATGCCCTGCAGGCAATAAAAAGTGAGGAGCTTCGCTGGTATGCGGGAATTGTGGGCGTTGCAACCATCGTTATTACATTCAACATTATGCCCCAGTATGAGGGTTTTTGGGAATCCTTCCGATATGCTTTTTTTCAGGTAGGCTCTATTATCACAACCACAGGATTTATCACAGCGGACTTTGCAAAGTGGCCGGATTTGTCTCAGACGGTTTTGATGTTGCTTTTGTTTATGGGCGCCTGTGCCGGCTCTACCGGCGGCGGATTTAAAATTTCCCGCGTGATTATTTTGATTAAAACCTCATTCCGTGAGCTCAGGCAGCAAATTCGTCCCCGTGCGGTGACAACGCTGACCTTAGAGGGCAGAGCCTTAGAGGACAAAACTGTTTATGGCGTTTTATCGTATCTTTCAATTTATATTTTTGTTTTTGTGGTTTCACACCTGCTTGTATCGATGGATCAGGTCACGTATCTAACTGGGTTTACGGCAGTTGCTACATGCCTGAATAATGTTGGCCCTGGTTTGGAGGGTGTTGGTCCTGTAGAAAATTTTTCGCATTTTTCAAATTTTTCAAAAATCGTTCTGTCGGCAGATATGTTGGCAGGCAGACTGGAACTTTTACCGATTTTAACACTGCTGTCGCCCATGACATGGCGGCATCGGTGATTGCATAAGGAGGAAGGGCTATGCCGCACATTACATTAAAAATGTATCAGGGAAGAACAGAAGAGCAAAAACAGGCTGTGACAAAAGCACTCACGGAAGCTTTAAAGAATACGCTGGGGTGCAGTGATGACCATGTCAGCGTGTCGGTGTATGACTATGACCCCAAAGAATGGGGCGAAAAAGTGTTTTATCCTGAAATTATGGCAGATGAAGAACATCTCTATAAGAAGCCAGAATATAAGCCGGAATAAAAAACGAGCCGTGATTTCATCACGGCTCGTTTTAGCTTTTAGATCTTGCGGTCTTAAAAAATTAAGAAATATAAAATAACGATAATACCTAAAACGATGCGGTACCAGCCAAACACTTTAAAGTCATGGCGTTTGACGTATCCCATTAAAAACTTAACAGAAGCAATGGATACAAGGTAGGCAACCGCCATGCCGAAGAGTAATAAGCCCCAATCTGCGCCTGCCATAACATAATCATTGGTTACAAGCTTTAACAGGCTGACACCGAACATAACAGGAATCGCCAAAAAGAATGAAAATTCAGCAGAAACAGCCCGGGAACAACCCAACAGCATAGCGCCTAAGATGGTAGCGCCGGAACGGGACGTGCCGGGGATGATGGAGAGAACCTGAAACAGACCAATGAAAATAGCTGTTTTATAGGTCATTTGATTCATATCCTGAATGCGGGCCTTTTTATCGAAACGTTCGATGACCAGAAAGCCTATGCCGTAAAGAATCAGCATGGCAGAAATGACCCAGGGGTTTTCAAAATGCTCCATAAAATCATTAAGTAAAAGCCCGATAATGGCAGCCGGTAAGCAGGCAACTGCCACCTTAAACCACATTTGCCATGTGTTTATCCGTTCTTCTTTTGTTTTGGATGGGGCAAAGGGATTCAGCTTGTGAAAATATAGGGTCACGATGGCTAAAATTGCTCCCAACTGAATGACGTATAAAAACACATCTTGCGTCAAAAATCCACTTGTTTTCATGAATTCATTGACTAAAATCATATGTCCGGTACTACTGATGGGCAACCATTCGGTGATGCCCTCTACAATACCTAAAATCAGCGTTTTTAAAAAATCCATAGTGTCGCTCCCTTCGGTCAATTCTTCTGTGCCTGACGAATGAAGGCTAAAACAGCTTCAACAGAACCGCCAACCCCCAGCTTAGCACTGTTTAGACACAGGTCATAGTTTTGCAAGTGATTCCATTTTTGGCCGGTGTAGTAGTTATAAAAATGCGCACGTTTTTTATCCGTTTTTGTAATTAAGTCTTCTGCCTCACCGGCATCAATCTTATACAGCCTCTGAATGCGCCGGATGCGGTCAGACAGGTCTGCATACACAAAAATACGGCAGAGGGCAGGATGGTCTTTTAAAATATGGTCAGCACAGCGCCCGACAAAAACGCCTGCGCCTTTTTTAGCAAAATCAGAAATGACATTTGCCTGCGCCTGAAAGACGGTTTCGTTGATGTTCATAAAAGGCATCCCCGTTAGCGAGTTTGCCGGCGAATAGGCCCCTAAAGCGATGGAATACAAAAAGCTGGAGACATTTCTTTCTTCAACCTCTTTAAACAAGTTTTCGTCAAGACCTGTTTGCTTTGCCGCTTCTACAATAATTTCTTTATCATAAAAGGGAATGGAAAGGGCATCCGATACAGCTTTGGCGATTTCATGACCGCCGCTTCCGAATTGCCTGCCAATGGTGATAACGATGTTTTCTTTCATAGGGAGCCTCCTTTTAATTTATTCTATTCTATGCTGTAAAACATTTTTTTACAACAGATTTTCATCATAATGTGCCCGCGTGCCGCCAATGAATTTGGGGCGGGTACGTGCACAGAGAATCCGTGCTTTGCCGATTGCGTCAAGAGAAAGGCGAACCGGAACGGCAACGGGCTTTAAGTGCATGCCAATTAAGGTGCCGCCAATATCAATGCCGGCATCGGCACGAACGGTTTCTACAGCCACAGGGTTTTCCATATATTTATAAACGGTGGTGGCAAAAGAACCGCCGGCTTTAGGCTGAGGCACCACATTCACCGGCTCGTAGCCCAGCGTTTTTGCAACGGAGGCTTCAATAATAATCGCCCGGTTTAAATGTTCACAGCATTGTGCTGCCAAGTGGATTCCTTTTTCTTTCAGCATGGGGGCAATGCCCTGCCAAAGGGCTTCGGCGGTTTCTATGCTGGAACCTTTGCCGATATGCTCGCCGCAGACCTCGCTTGTGGAGCAACCAATGATTAATAAATCGCCGGCAGAGAGCCTTGCAGCATCCACCAGTTCTAAAATAGCGGTTTTTGCTTGTTTTGTCAATTCTTCGTACATTCTGTTTAACTCCTTTAGGGCTATAATAAATGCAATTGTTTTTTGATTTGAATTTTATCTAAAATCAGTGCCAGAACAATATATAATGTTGTGCTGGCTACGCATTGAATTCCGTTACCCAGCATGGAATAAACCGGTGCAATCCAGTTGCCGTATATAAACCCCTCGGCAATATAATAGCCGCCAACGGTTATGAAAAATGCCCCGATGAGAGCAAAGATATTTCGCTTTGACAGGATTTTTATGCCCTTGGAAGAAAAGCAAAAAGCCACGCCCGCCTTAATGCAGAAAGTCCAGGGGAGCCAAATGGGAGAGCCGCACATTAAATCAGCTAAAGACCCGCCCAGCGCTGCTGCAGCACAGGCATACCCCGTTGGCAGGAAGCTTGCGCCTAAGTAAATGATGGTGTCACCTAAATGAATGCACCCTTGTCCGCCAAATGCGTGCATGTGGATATGCAACAAATATACTGTTGCAACGGCGGTTAAAGCTGCAACCATAGCAGCAAAAGTCAGATGCTTGACGGTATCCTTAGAATGCTTCACCCCAAACACTCCTTTTTATCGTTTAATCGTACTATTATTATATCACTGAATTGTATTAGGTGCAAGATGTATTGAGAAAAATAAAAAGAGAGCTCCGACGAATGAATCGGAGCTCCGGGCTAATAGTAAAAAACCATTACGCCTTAAATTTGCCGATACATTTTTCTTCCCACTTCGTCAGTCAACTCTTTGTAGACATGGCCGTGTTTTACATGATAGCGGTCTGAGAGCGCAAGAAGTGCAGGTAAAACATCCAGCGGACAGCGAAGTGCATAGGCACAGCCGTTTTGACTGACAGCTCTCGGGGACTGGGTCAGGGTAACACCCCGAAGCCCTTCAAGGCTTGCCAGACGTTTTAATCGGCTTGCCGTTGTTGAGGAAGAAAACACAACCAATGCAAGTGTCATAATGTCTCCTTTCAGCTGTCAAAAACAGTTGTTATGTTATCCGGAAGACAGAAATTCATTGCCTTCATATAGCATTATATGTAAAAGGGCATAATTCTGCGATTATTTTAAAATAAATCTTGAAATTTAGACGAAAAAAAGGTACAATATATAATTAAGATATCATTACATTTAACTTGCCGCTTGCGGCAGAGGGGAGAAACAAGTTATGACAAAAGAAAGAGTTATGGAAATCTTAAAAGAGGCAGGCGTTCTTTTAGAGGGTCATTTTCTTTTGACCTCCGGAAGACATTCTAACAGATATCTGCAGTGCGCTAAGATTTTTCAAGACACAAAATATAGTGAAGAACTCTGTAAGGATTTAGCAGAGCAGTTTCGTGATAAGGGTGTAGAGCTGGTTATCGGTCCTGCTATCGGCGCTATTCAGATGAGCTACGAAGTATCCAGACACTTAGGTGTAAAAAATATTTTTGCTGAACGTGAAAACGGCGAAATGACACTCAGAAGAAGCTTTGCCATCACACCGGGCCAGAAGGTTTTGGTAGTAGAAGATGTTGTAACCACCGGTGGTAGCGTTCGCGAGGTGATTGACCTGGTTCGTGCAAATGGCGGCGAGGTTGTTGGCGTTGGTGTTGTTGTAGACCGTACTGGCGGCAAAATTGATTTTGGTGTGCCCATTTCTTCCGTTATCTCGCTGGATGTTACATCCTATACCGCAGAGGAATGTCCTCTGTGCAAAGAGGGTCTGCCTTTGGTTAAACCCGGCAGTCGTGCTTTGAAAGTCTGATTAAGGAGCAGGGGATTATGCATGACGGTCATCGTAAGCGCATGAAAGAGCGCTATAAAAACGACGGCGGTTTTGAAAATTTTGCTCAGCACGAAATTTTAGAAATGCTGCTCTACAGTACCATCGCCCGTGGGGATACCAATCCCATTGCACATGAGCTGATTCAGAAGTTTGGGAATATTGCCAATGTTTTTGATGCCGATCCCGAGCAGTTGAAAACGGTCCATGGCATCGGTGAAAGCAGTGTCTATTTGCTTTCTATGATTCCTCATTTATCAAGGGTGTATAACCAGGTCAAGTGGGACAGAAAGATTATGCTGGGAAAAACTGATCTGGCAGGTCAATATGCCATTAATTTGTTTATCGGTAAAATTCATGAAGAATTTCGGGTTATTTGCGTGGATTCCAACCGGCAGGTTATTTATCAAGGTGTTGTGACTCATGGTACTATCAATGAGGTCACGGCATATCCGAGGCTGGTTGTAGCAGAGGTTTTAAAGCATAATGCGCAAAACGTCATTCTGGCACATAACCACCCGAACGGGTCTGTCTTTCCATCAGATGAGGATATAGCTGCAACCAAGCAATTGATTACAGCGTTAGATGCCATTGATGTTCGCGTGATTGACCATATTATTGTATCCGGCAATCAATATTACAGCATGGCGGAGAAGGAATTGCTTTGATTTATTTCTTGGGTTTGGGGCGGCAAATAAGCGCAATGAGGTAGCCGAACACAATGGCTGCAGTAATGCCTGCAGCGGCGCCCGTGAGTCCGCCGGTGAGAATGCCTAAAAATCCCTTTTCGGAAATAGCGGTTTTCACACCTTTTGCTAAGGTGTAGCCAAAACCCGTCAGCGGCACGGTGGCACCGGCGCCGGCAAACTCCACAATGGGTTCATACCAGCCAAAGAGGGTCAAAAAGGTTCCGGCGCAAACATAAATCACTAAAATTCGTGCAGGTGTCAGCTTGCATTTATCAATTAAAATCTGGGCGATAGCGCAAAGTGCACCGCCCACCAAAAAGGTCCAAAGATACTGCATAGAATCATCCTTTGATTTTATTTTATGTATTAGTATAAACATACTTATTAATTTTATGTAATTAGGAGTGGTAAAACAATGTCAGGTCATTCCAAATGGTCAAATATTAAACACAAAAAAGAAAAGAGTGACGCTAAAAAGGCAAAAATCTTTACAAAATTAGGTCGCGAAATTACGGTTGTTGTAAAAGCCGGCGGTCCGGATCCGGAGGTTAACGGCAAGCTTAAGGATGTTATTGCCAAGGCAAGATCAAATAACATGCCTAATGATAACATTGAACGCTGCATTAAAAAGGCATCCGGTGAGCTGGGCTCTGATAATTATGAAGAAATCACATATGAGGGTTACGGTCCCAGCGGTGTTGCAGTTATTGTTGAAACATTAACGGATAACAGAAACCGTACAGCCGGTGAAGTCCGCCACTATTTTGATAAATTTGGCGGCAATTTGGGTCAAACGGGTTGCGTAAGCTTTATGTTTGATGAAAAGGGCGTTATCATTATTGATAATGAAGAGGGCAACCTGGACGAGGATACCGTTATGATGGATGCCTTGGATGCCGGCGCAGAAGATTTTAATCCGCAGGAGGAATGCTTTGAAATTTTATGTGCCCCGTCTGCCTTTACGGCAGTTCGCAATGCTTTAGAAGAAAAGGGCTACAGCTTTGCATCTGCTGAAGTGGAAAAGATTCCTCAGACAACCGTCACCCTGACAGATGATAAAGACATTCAGATGATGGGTAAGCTCATTGATATGCTTGAAGATAACGACGACGTTCAGAACGTATATCACAACTGGGAGGAGGCATAAGGTAGGAGGCTTTGGCAAGCGTAGCGCAGACAGAAGCCCCTATGTTAGCCGTTCTTTTTGTTAAGTTGAGCGAAGCGAAAATTCAAAAAGAACTTCCTATTTACCCTAAAATACACAGACCGTAAAAAAGACATGGATTGTTTAACAATCCATGTCTTTTGGTTTTTATGGTAACAATTTTAAAGGGATAGATAAAAAGCTTTGGAAAGGACAAACTGAATACCGAAGGCGTACTTAGGTACGATGAGCGGTGAAGTTTGTTCTTAGCAAAAAAATTTTTGAACTAAAAAACAATCAACACTTTTCTTTTTGCACTCCAAAGTTTTTTAGCATCCCGTCTGCACGCAAAAAAACACCGCAGACTTAGTCTGCGGTGTTTTCAATTACTGATTTATGCGCCAACTTTGTTGAGCATCAGTGCCAGACGGGACTTTCTACGAGAAGCAGTGTTCTTCTTCATGATACCCTTGCTGACAGCCTGGTCGATTTTCTTAACAGCCAGGTTAAAAGCGGGCTCTGCAACAGCTTTGTCGCCTGCAGCAGCTGCAGCTTCGAACTTCTTAATATATGTTTTTACAGCAGATTTAATCATCTGGTTGCGGAGTGTTTTGGTCTGAATGACTTTAACTCTCTTCTTAGCGGATTTAATATTCGGCAAATCGTTCACCTCCATCGCCTCTAAACTGACTTTTACTATTTTAACACATCGAAATGAAAAATGCAACACTTTTTTAAAAAAATTATAAAAAATTTTTCCAGCCCTGAAAAATTGAAGATTTCTGTAAAAAAGCTAAAAAAATACTTGACAAATAAAATATAGTGGGGTAAAATAGTATGAGTGTATAGGGGATAACCTTTACACACAAACAAACAGGAGTGAGAAACGTGAGTAAAGATTTAAGCATTGCAATGCTTTATGATTTTTACGGTGAGTTGTTAACGCCCAAGCAGGCGCAGGCCATTGATTTATATTATAATGAAGATTTATCCCTGGCTGAAATTGCAGAGCCTTTGGGAATTTCCCGTCAGGGCGTGCGCGATACCATTAAGCGTGGTGAGAAGCTCTTGTTTTCAATGGAAGAACGGCTGGGTCTTGTAAACCGCTTTATGAATCAGGAAGAAAAGCTTCAAGAGGTCATTAAAGACGTTGCTTCCATGCATGAATATGAGCGGGCGTATGTTCATTCCAAAAAGCTCTCTGATGCGTTTTCTGAGCTGGAAGAAAAGCTGGCGGAGCTGACGAGGGAATTGTAATTTAGCGTAAAGGAGGCCATGGCAGTGGCGTTTGAGAGTTTATCGGAAAAGCTGAGCATGGCTTTTAAGAAGTTAAAGGGCAAGGGTGTTGTAACAGAAAAAGACTTAAAAGAGTCTATGCGCGAGATTAAGCTGGCACTGCTTGAGGCTGATGTTAACTTTAGGGTTGTAAAAGACTTTATCGGTCGTGTTTCTGAGCGTGCTGCAGGTAGTAGCGTTATGGAAAGCCTGACGCCCGGCCAGCAAATTATTAAAATTGTAAATGACGAGCTGACAGCCTTGATGGGCTCGGAGCACGCCCGTATTGAATTTGGTAAAAGAACCCCTGCGGTGGTTATGATGGCGGGTCTTCAGGGTGCCGGTAAGACTACGTTTTGTGCAAAGCTTGCCGGATATATGCGAAAAAAGCATAATAAGCGCCCGTTAATGGTGGCTTGTGATATTTACCGTCCTGCGGCTATTCGGCAACTTGAGGTTGTGGGGAAGCAGATTGACGTTCCCGTGTTTAAGATGGAAGACTGCAAAGATGCTGTTACCATTGCTAAAAGTGCCCTCCAGCATGCAAAAGACCACGGTAATGATTTTGTGATTATCGATACTGCCGGCAGACTGCATATTGATGATGTTTTAATGCAGGAGCTTGAAAATATTAAAGCAGCCGTTGAACCTGAGGAAATCCTTTTGGTGATTGATGCCATGACAGGTCAGGATGCGGTTAACATTGCAGAAAGCTTTAATGAGCGCCTGTCTGTTACCGGCGTGATTATGACCAAGCTTGACGGTGATACCCGTGGTGGTGCGGCACTTTCAGTTAAAGCCGTAACCGGCAAACCCATTAAATTTGTGGGTGTGGGCGAAAAGCTGTCTGATATTGAAGAGTTCCATCCTGACAGAATGGCATCCCGAATTTTGGGTAGCGGTGATGTGCTTTCTTTAATTGAACGAGCAGAGCAGGCCATTGATGAAAAGACAGCCGCAGCCCTGGAAGAAAAGCTTCGCAAAAATCAATTTGATTTAGAAGACTTTTTAGACCAGATGCAGCAAATGAAAAAGATGGGGCCGCTTTCTCAGCTTATTAAAATGGTTCCCGGTGTAGATACAAAAGCCTTAGAAGGCGTTGATTTAGATGATGGGCGCATGGAGCGCGTGGAAGCGATTATCCGGTCTATGACGAAAAAAGAACGTCAGAATCCTTCTATTATCAATGCCAGTCGCAGAAAGCGTATTGCGGCAGGCAGCGGTAATACGGTTCACGATGTTAATTTGCTGCTTCGTCAGTTTGAACAAATGCAAAAGATGATGAAGCAATTTTCGGGCGGTGCTATGGGTCGCCTGATGAAACGAAAGAAAAAGCGTTAAACCACAATGTGGTTTATATAGAATTGTGAAATAATTAGGAGGTGAAATACATGGCAGTTAAAATCAGATTAAGAAGAATGGGTGCGAAAAAAGCTCCGTTTTACAGAGTTGTTGTAGCTGATTCCAGATATCCCAGAGATGGTAGATTCATCGAAGAAATCGGAACTTACAATCCGCTGACAAGTCCTTCTGAAATTAAGATTGATGCTGAAAAAGCACAGAAATGGTTAGGTAACGGTGCTCAGCCCACTGATACTGTTAAGGGTCTCTTGAAAAAGAGCGGTATCATCCAGTAATCAGGCTATTTCAATCAAGTAGGAGGCTAACAACATGAAAGAATTGTTGGAAGTGATTGCAAAATCCTTGGTTGATTATCCCGAATCAGTAGACGTAACAGAAATTAACGGCGAAGAGGCTGTTACCTTAGAGTTGCGTGTTGCAGAGGGAGATATGGGCAAGGTAATCGGTAAAAGAGGCAGAATTGCACAATCTATCAGAAAGGTTATGCAGGCAGCTGCCAGCCGCGAGAACAAGAAGGTTATCGTGGAAATTAAATAAAAGAGGCTGTAGTAAAATGAAATCATTTTGCTACAGCCTCTTTTTTCATCATGAAAGGGAGAAATTTTACATCCCCTATTTATCCTTGATTTTTTTCTTTTAAAACTCTGTCCATCTGCCGTTTGGCATCACGGCTTGCAATATCATTTCGTTTATCATAGAGCTTTTTCCCTCGGGCAAGACCGATTTGCACCTTTACCAAACTGTCCTTTAAATACACAGACAGGGGAATAACAGAGTAGCCTTTTTGCTTAACAGCCCCAAAGAGGTAGTTAATCTCACGCTTGTGGAGAAGCAGCCGTCTGTCCCTGAGAGGATCTTTGTTAAAAATATTACCCTGCTCATAAGGGCTGATATGCATATTTTTAATAAAGGCTTCGCCTTCATGAAAACTGACAAAGCTATCCTTTAAATTTAAAGCGCCTTTTCGGATGGATTTAACCTCTGTACCGCTTAAGGCAATGCCGGCTTCAAAGGTTTCTTCAATAAAATAATCATGTCGGGCTTTTCGGTTTTCTGAAAGGGTTTTCAAGAGTGCATACCTCCTTATCAGCTTTTTGCAATGTTTTGTAAGTCGTAGAGCAGATTCAGTGCTTCAATGGGGGTCAGGGTGGCAAGGTCTAAGCTTTCTAAACGGTTGGCGATTTCAGCACCCCGCAGGTCACCAAAGCCCAGTTGCCCGCTTGTTTCTGCCGGTGCAGCAGCAGTTTTAGGAACGGGATTTTTTCGACCGTCCTTTGCTTCAATGTCTTCAAGAATTTCCTTAGCACGGCTGATGACCTGACCGGGTAGATTTGCAAGGGCTGCAACCTCAATGCCGTAGCTGTCATCGGCACCGCCTTTTACAATCCGGCGGAGAAAGGTGACACTGTCGCCCCGTTTTTTGCAAGCAATGGAATAATTTTTAATACCGGGAAGCGCGCCCTCTAATGCCGTCATTTCATGATAATGGGTGGCAAAAAGAGTTTTTGCGCCTAACCGTTTTGGGTTAGCTATGTATTCTGCAACGCTCCAGGCAATGGATAAACCGTCATACGTGCTGGTGCCGCGACCAATTTCATCTAAAAGCAAAAGACTTTTTTGCGTGGCATTTTTTAAGATTTCAGAAAGCTCTGTCATTTCTACCATGAAGGTACTTTGACCGGCCGCTAAATCGTCTGATGCGCCGATTCTGGTAAAGATTTTATCACAAATGCCCACAGTGCAGGCTTCTGCCGGTACAAAGGAACCAATCTGTGCCATAATCACAATCAGGGCGACCTGACGCATATAGGTAGACTTACCTGCCATATTAGGACCGGTGATAATTAAGAATCTGTCGTCCTTGCAGTTCATACTGGTGTCGTTGGGAACAAATAACTCATTTTTCAGCATTTTTTCCACCACAGGGTGACGCCCCTGGCGGATGGAAATGCTGTCTGACATATCCACGGTGGGCATAACATAGTTGTTTTTTGCTGCGGTTTCTGCAAAGGAGCAGAGCACGTCAGCGTAAGCAAGTACACTGGCAGTGGTCTGGAATCGGGCAACGTCCTGAGCTAAGGTATCCCGAATCTCGCAGAACAGCTTGTATTCCCGTTGGCGCAGGCGTTCCTCAGCGCCCAGCAGGCGGTCTTCTAACACTTTTAAATCGGCAGTAATATACCGCTCGTTGTTGACCAGAGTTTGCTTTCTTATATAGGTTTCGGGGACGGCGCCTTTAAAGGATTTCGGCACGTCAATATAATAGCCGAACACCTTGTTATAGCTGATTTTCAGGGTTTTAATGCCGGTGCTTTCCCGCTCAATGGCCTCCATTTCGCGAACGGCATCCTGACCGTTTTCCTGCAGGTTGCGGTCAGCATCTATTTCCTCGCAGTAGCCGTCTTTAATAATGCCGCAATCACGGACAGTTGCGGGTGCATCGTCTGAAATGGCATCTTCTAACAGATCCAGAAAGTCACCCATGGTGTCAAGCTGCATGGAAAGCTCATAAAAGAGGGGCGCCTCCAGCCTTGCAAGCATCAGTTCAATCTCGGGTAGTGCAGAAAGAGAGCGCTTGATGGCAAGCAGGTCCTGCGGAGTAGCAGACTTACAAACAGCGCGGCCAATGAGTCGCTCTAAGTCCTGAATGTGGCTTAATACATCCATTAAATCCTGCCGCAGCTCCGTGTTTTTAACCAGTACATCAACTGCCTGCAGACGTTTTTGAATTTTTGTACAGTTGGTCAGGGGTTTTTCAATAAAGCTGCGAAGCATGCGGGCGCCCATAGAGGTTTTGGTTTTATCCAACACCCAGAGGAGAGAACCCCGCTTTTCATCCCGCCGCATGGTTTTTGTCAGCTCTAAATTCCGGCGGCTGTTTGCATCTAATTCCATATAGTCATTGGTAGCATAGTAATTGACCTGCCGGATGTGAGACAAAAAGGTTTTCTGTGTCAGCGTCAGGTAATTAAGCAGCATGCCTAAGGTATTTACCACACAGCTATCTTCTGTTAATGATAAAGCATCTAAGGAGCTTACCTCAAATTGTTTTAAAATTAAGCTCCGTGAGTGCTCAAAGCTGGGGTCAATGTCTACCTGGTCCATACGAACCGTAAAGCGCAGGCGGACATCTATCATAAACGCCTCATTGGTATATAAGGTTGATGAAAAAATCATTTCTGCCGGATTATACCGTGCCAATTCATCCACGAGCTTTTGCCGGGTGGGGAGGGTTACTAAAAACAGCTCGCCGGTGGTTACATCGGCAAAAGCGGCGCCAAAGCCACTGCTGTCAGCGTAGGCGGCACAGAGGAAGTTATTGTTTTTTTCATCTAAATGAGCGGCATCTGTAACCGTGCCGGGAGTTATAACCCGAACAACATCACGGGGGAGAATGCCCTTCACTTCGCTGGGGTCTGCCAATTGTTCGCAAATGGCTACTTTGTAACCACGGTCTGTTAAGCGACCAATATAGGTATCGGCAGCATGAAAGGGCACACCGCACATAGGATTATTTTCAACGTCGGGCTTGCCTTCTGCGTTTTTGGTTCGGCTGGTTAAGGCTAAATCCAGAATTTTCGAAGCAATTCTGGAGTCCTCGCCGAACATCTCGTAAAAGTCACCCATGCGGAAAAACAGAATCGAATCCGGATATTCTTCTTTTAATTCGTAATAACGGATCATTGCCGGCGTCATCTGAGATTCCTCCTTTTATGGTTTTTGGTTTTGTTTAGTGGCAGCCGCTGCATCCGGAACAGTTGCCGGAGCAACCGCCTGCTTCTTCACCACGGATGTGGTAGCCGATGATTTCATTGACCTGTGTAATCAGCTTGTTAAACTCGGACTTTGCTTCTAAATATTCTCTGGCGGTAGCATTTTTGGTCAGTTCCTGCATGTTTTCGTTCATGCGGTTGCGGAATGCTTCCAGTTTTTCGGGGGTCATGCTGCCTGAACGCATTTCTTCAGCCAGCGCCTTGCTTTTTTCATCATAAGCGCTGACGGCTTTCTGTGCAGCTTCGTCACTTGCAAAGGAAAGCTCTTGTTCCTGACAGCGCTTTAATACGTGGGACTCAGCAATCAGTTCGCCGAGTTCGTGTGCTTTTTTTAAAATTTCTTCCATTTTGCATATTCCTTTCATATCAGTCACGGCAGATTTCACCTAACAATGACCAGGTATTTGTTTTTGTTACCGTTACATGTATATAATCCCCGACGAATATTCCGTCTTCTTTGGGGAAATTTACAATTTTACCGCCTGGGGTGCGCCCGGTGAGCATGTTTTCGTCTGTTTTGCTTTCGCCTTCAACCAAAAGCTCAAAGGTCTTACCGAAGCAGGCATCGTTAATCTCTCTTGAAATGCGGTTTTGTACCTCTAAGAGCCGGTCAAAGTTTTCATGCTTTTCGCTATCTGAAATCGCATCCTCCATCACAGCGGCAGGGGTGCCCTGGCGTTTGGAATAAATAAAGGAAAACACGCTATCAAACCGAACGGCTTCTAAAACCTTAATGGTTTCTTCAAAATCTTCTTTGGTTTCATTGGGAAAGCCTACAATAATATCTGTTGTCATAGCAATATTCGGTATTGCTTTTTTTACCCGTGCCACAAGGTCAAGATATTGCGCCTGCGTATAGCGGCGATTCATTTCTTTTAAAATTCTGTCACTACCTGCCTGAAAGGGGAGGTGCAGCTGTGGCATCACTTTGTCACAGGCAGCCATGGTATCAATTAATTTTTGGCTCATGTCTTTAGGATGCGAGGTCATAAAGCGGATGCGCCTGAGGCCCTCTATTTTATTGATTCTTGCAAGCAGGTCAGCAAAATCAATATCTTCGGGCAGGTCTTTACCATAGGCGTTTACATTCTGACCAAGCAGGGTGATTTCTGTCACGCCTTTTTCCGCGAGCTCACGTACCTCTGAAAGCACGTTTTCAGGCTGGCGACTGCGCTCCCTGCCACGGACATAAGGCACAATACAGTATGTGCAGAAATTGTTACAGCCATACATCACAGAAACCCATGCTTTGGGGCTTCCCTCACGATATACGGGCACATCCTCTGCAATAACGCCTTCGGAATCTTCTACAGAGATAACCGTTTTTTCTTCGTTTATGGCTCGCCACAAAATCTGTGGGAACTTATGCAGCGTATGGGTGCCAAAGACAAAGGAAACGTGTTTGTATTTTTGCTTAATGGTTTTTGCCATGTGTTCCTGCTGCATCATGCAACCGCAGATGCCAATTAAAAGACCCGGGCGGCGTCGCTTTTCATGCACCAGTGCGCCCACGTTGCCCAAAACACGTTGCTCGGCGCCTTCACGAACGGCGCAGGTATTATATAAAATCAGGTCAGCTTCTTCTTTTTCTTCGGTGAAGTCATAGCCCATTTGAGCCAGCATGCCACGGATTCGCTCAGAATCGTTTTCGTTCTGCTGGCAGCCGTAGGTAATCACCAGTGCTTTGGGTGTTTTATTACCCGCAGTCACCAGATGCTTCACTTGTTCAGAATATGCCATTTGCTGATTCATTTCTTCTGAGGTAATTTGTTTCATAGTAAGATACCTTCTAGTTTAGTTCTTTTAGTACTTGTGAGAGTGCAGCAACAAAACCCTCACATTCTTCGCGGGTGCCTACGGTTACACGCAAATATCCGGGCATGCCCAAAACATGGCCGCCTTTTACAATGTAGCCAAGGGTTAGCAATTTTTCATAAACTGTTTTTGAATCCTTTCCCGTGTTAACTGCAATGAAGTTTGTGTAGCTTTTGACAAAAGAAAGCCCCATGGCAGAAAAAGCATCTTCTAAATATGCCATGTTTTCACAGTTTTCTGCAAGGGAGCGGTTTACAAATTCACAGTCTGCAAGGCTTGCCTCAGCCGCCGCCTGAGCCGAAGAGCAAACGTTAAAAGGCGGGCGGGTTTTTTCCATTTCTGAAATAATGGCAGGGTCACCCATGCCGTAGCCAACACGCAAACCGGCGAGGCCGTAGATTTTTGAAAAGGTTCTTAAAATCAAAATATTTTTTCTGTTTTTCAGTTGTTTAAGACTGTTTGGATAGCTGCCTACAGTAGCCGCATATTCATAATATGCTTCATCAATGATAACTAAAATATCCTCCGGCACCTGATTTAAAAATGCAGTTTGTTCTTCTTCTGTGAAAATGCCGCCGGTAGGATTGTTGGGGTTGCAGAGCCAAATCACCTTTGTGCGGTCAGTGATGTAGGGTAGCATTGCTACAGGGGAATAGTGCCAGTTTTCATCCAGGGGCACTTCCACCGGAGTAGCGCCGGCAGACAAAACATTTAAGGCATATAAGGAAAAAGAGGGGGCAGGCATAATGCTTTCGTCCCCTTCTCCTAAAAACGTTTTACAAACAAGTTCAATGAGCCCATCGCTGCCTGTGCCAAACACAAACTGGTCGGGCTTTAGCCCATGGTAGTCAGCCAGTGCCGTTCGCAGATTAAAAGAATCCGGATCGGGATAGAGAAAAACGCTCTCTGCCGATTTTTTGACAGCCTCAACGGCTTTCGGACTTGCCCCCAACGGATTTTCGTTGGAGGCAAGCTTTACAACATGGGAGAGTCCGTATTTTCTCTTAATCTCGCTGGTGGGTCTGCCGGGGGCGTAGGGCGCCACGCCGGCAAGAGAATCTTTTGCGTGAATCATGGTAAAATCCTATCCTAATAAACGTTTTAAAACTTCCTGATAAGCATCTTCAACGCCGCCCATGTCTCTTCTAAACCGGTCTTTATCCAGCTTTTCGCCGGTTTTGGTATCCCAGAAACGGCAAGTATCGGGGCTGATTTCGTCAGCCAAGATAATGTCGCCATGGAAGCGGCCGAATTCCAGCTTAAAGTCAATTAATTCAATATTAGATTCTTTTAAGTATTCACCTAAAATTTCGTTAACGGCAAAGGACATATCAGCAATTTTCTGCAGCTCTTCTTTGGTGGCAAGATCCATAGCCAGTGCATGATAGTCGTTAATCATCGGGTCGCCTAAATCGTCATTTTTATAGCAGAATTCCAAAACAGTTTTGGAAAGCTTTGTACCCTCAGGCAGACCTAAGCGCTTAGACAGGCTGCCGGCTGCGATGTTACGAACAATAACCTCTATGGGAACGATTTTTACCTTCTTAACAATGGTTTCACGGTCGCTGATTTCTTCAACTAAGTGTGTGGTGATGCCTTTGGATTCTAAGAGCTTAAACAGGTGATTGGAAACGCGGTTATTAACAATACCCTTTTCCATAATGGTGCCCTTTTTCTCACCATTAAATGCGGTGGCATCATCTTTGTAGTCCACAATCAGACAATCGGGGTCATCGGTTGTGAAAACCTTTTTTGCTTTTCCTTCGTAGAGTAAATCTAATTTTTTCATGTATATCTTCCTTTCGTTTCGTTATCTTTTTGTATGTTAATTAAATTTCTTCAGCTTCTTTTTTAATAGCCAGATTTTTCTTTTCAACCTCTTCTGCCATGTCCTGCTTGAACTGAGCAAGGCGGGGTGCAATTTCTTCATATTTCAGCGCCAGAATCTGAGCTGCCAGTATACCTGCGTTGTCAGCACCGTCAACAGCTACCGTTGCCACGGGAATGCCTTTTGGCATTTGCACCATGGAAAGGAGAGAATCTAATCCGTCTAAGGTTGACGATTTCATAGGAATGCCAATCACCGGCAGAGTGGTAAAGGCTGCCAGCACACCGGCTAAATGTGCGGCCTTTCCGGCTGCAGCAATGATGACATCAATGCCGTTTTTTTCTGCATTTTTAGCATATTCTGCAGCAGCATCCGGTGTTCTGTGAGCAGAAATTACGTTTACATCTGCTTCAACACCGAACTTTTTCAGCATGGCAATGCATTTTTTAACAACGGGAAAATCTGAATCACTGCCCATAATAACGGCAGCTTTCGGGGTTTTATTCATACCTGTTTCCTCCTTGGAGATATTTTACTGAAAACATGTCTATTTTAACTTTTATATTTTATCATATTTTGAAAAAAAAGACAACATTTTTTTTACTTTCCTTTTATTAAAGAAAGAAGTGGAGCAAAAGACCCTTGCCTGAATGAACTGAGCGTGTCAAGGGGACGCGTGTCAAGGG
>JAFWAT010000053.1 GCA_017507525.1 Clostridia bacterium
AAAACCGGATAAAACGGAGACGAAACCTGTTGCGTTCTTTGGTGATGTGCCTGCAAACCATTGGGCATATGGATACATTAAGAACATGTTTGAACAGAACATTGTTTCCGGTCGCACGGCAAAAGAATTTGCACCCGATGCTCCGGTGAAACGTGAAGAATTTGTTAAAATTATGGCACTTGCGCTGAAGCTTGGCTCAAGCAGCAGTGCATCAAGCTTTACCGATGTGGAAGCAGGCAGCTGGTATCAGCCTTACGTGGCAGCGGCAGTGGATGCCGGCCTTGTAAACGGTGTAAGCGGTGATGCGTTTGGCGTTGGCAGAGAACTGACAAGACAGGATGCGGCAGTTATTATTGAGCGCGTTCTGCAGAAACAGAATATTACACTGCAAGACGGCGAAGCTTCATTTGCCGATATGGACAAAGTTTCCAGCTATGCAAAGTCTGCTGTTAGCAAAATGGCGGCGGTTGGTCTCATTCAGGGCAATATAGACAATACGTTTTTGCCGAAAAACTCAATCAGCCGTGCAGAGGTTTGTGCCCTGCTTGACAGAATGCTGGAACTAATGGAAGGAGTTGAATCTAATGTTTAAACGATTGCTTTGCCTTTTGCTGGCTCTAAGCTTTTGCATCATTCCCTTTGCAGTACAGGCGGCTGACGTTGACTCAAAAGAGGTCACGCTATTGCGGGATTTAGATATCTTAGAGCAGCCGAAAGAAGAGGGTCTGTATGAAGACAGATTCAACTATACCAAAGGACAGTTTGCAAAAGCACTGGCGATGATGGTTCACTACTATGAACCTCCCATTTTGCAGGAGCAAATCGCTCTTGATATTGAAGATAGCGAATACATGCCCTATATCAACTTTGCTTTATCTCACGGCTTCATGCGGGTAGATAATAAAAACCGTTTTTACCCGAAGGCAGACCTTGATTTAACAACAGTGATTTACGGCTTGGTAACCGTTTTAGATTATGACATTTTGGCACAGCAGCAGGGTGGCACTGAACAGGCGTATATGAGCGTTGCTGCCCAGATTGGTCTTTTGCGTAATGTCAATATTAAAAATGAGGATGTAATCAGCATTCCCGAACTGGCAAAAATGATTATGAATGCCATGAAGATTTCGCCGAAAGTGCTGCCCAACGAGGTTGTCAGCCCTTATAAGCCGACATTATTTGAGCAGAAGGACCTGCAAAGCCATAGCGGACGCGTTTTGGCAAACAACAATGTGGGATTAATCATTGAAAAATGCCCGAAAAATTATGTGAACATTGATGGTAAGCTTTACCGCACAAACCTGTACATTGAAGATATTGTTGTTGGCACTGTTGTGACTTATTACACGCAGGAAATTGACGGTGAAACTTATGTTGTCAGCGTCTATGCCGACGGTGATGAAACGATTGTTTCCATTGATGCAGAAGAACTGGAGGATATTTCCTTTAAAGGCAGCTATATTCAATTAACATATGGCGAGGATGAAACCGTTAAAATTGACAATACTGCCTTCGCACTTATCAATGGTAAAAGTGTATCCCTTAAAAAGGAATACTTTAATGTATTCAAAAGCGGTAACATCAAAGCCATTGACAGTGATGAAAACGGCACCTATGACGTGGTTCACATGATGCTTTATAAGACGGAAATTGTTGAAGGCGCAGGTGTAAGTAGCAACAGCATTATGACCCGATATACCAATCAAAGCATTCAGCTGTCTACTGCCGGTGAGAATGTTGCAATTTACCGTGACAATATTGCCATAGGTCTTGGCGATGTTGCCAGCGGTAACATCATAAACGTTGCCTGCGACGCAATTGACAATACTGCACTTATGGAAGGCAGACTGGAATTTGATTATGCAAACGCAAAGCGATATACCATTCATGTTTCCAACAAGACGGCATCAGGCGTAATCAGCCAGATTACCTCCGATAACCTGATATATATTGATGGCATTGATTACCAAATCAATGAGGATTTGGCAGCCCGAATTGAGGATGGCACAAAGCCGAAAATTCGACCCGGACTGGCAGTTGTATTATATTTAGACTACTACGGAAAGGTCATTGACCTCGAACTGGATGCTGCTGCAAACGCCATGCAATATGGTTACTTAGTGGAAGCCGCCATGAATAATCAGGGGCTCAACAAAACCATGGCGCTCAGAATTTTGAACACAGAGGGTTCAATAACCATTTTTGAAGTGGCTGAAACCTATATCCTAAACGGCGCATCCGGCACAAAGTCCGATAAACTCACCGGTCTGGCGGGGGGCGTTGACCTGACTCAGAGACAGCTCATTCGCTACCGTGTGAGCGGTGACCTGATTCGTGAGATTGATACGACCTATGTCTCCACTATGGAAACTGCGGCAAGCGCCTTAAGCCGTGATTATCAAGCAACAACCGCAACAGCTTTTCGTTGGGATGCATTTAACTATAAATGTGCTGTAGACAGCAATACGGTTATTTTCCAGGTTCCCCCGGTAGACAAAGTGTCGGTAGAGGATAAGGATTTTGCCCGTTTTACAAAAGGAAGTTTAAAACAGGATAAGGAATACATTTTGGATGCTTATGATATGGATGACCTGCTCTATGCCGATTGTTTGGTAATATATGCTGAAGAAGTAGAAACAGCTATGACTTACAAGCAATACACCTATATGATCGGTGACATCACCAGAGCGCTTAATGATGACGGCGTTCCTGCAACACGCATTGAGGTGCTGGGCAGAACTGAGAACCAGGGAGAAGGCGTAAGCAGAAAGTTATTCTTGTCAGAGGATGTTGTTGTAAAAGATAATCACAAATTCAAGTACGGTGGTAATGCCGGTGCAACGAATAGAAGCGATAACGACCTTCTTATTTCTGATTTGAAAATTGGTGATGCTGTACGTATTCTACAAGATAACGATAATGAAATTACCTACATTGAACGTGTATTTACACCGCCGACTACGATTGAGGGCGAAGCGCTGACTGATCTGACTCTGGGTAAAACCGGCTTTGGTGCCTTCATGGTGCCCTATGCGACAGTCAAGGATGGCATCTACCAATATATTTGTGTCAGCAACACTGACGATATAGCAAATGCAACAGCTGCAAACTATGCAACCTTCTTAGTCAACTTCTTTAGAACGGTTTATATTTATAATGTTGACACTAAGGAAATTACTTCGACGACGAACATGACTCAGCTTCCGACCTATAAAAAGGCAGCAAACGCAAGAGCATTTATCCATATAGGATATTCCGATATTTCAGATGTGTTTGTATATCAATGGGATTGAGGTGATAGAAGATGAAAAAGATAGTAACATTATTTTTAGTGATGAGCCTGGCGCTTTCCTTAGCAATTATTCCGGCGCAGGCTGCCGCCATAGTTATAGAAGATAGCTTTTCAGTAGAAGATGACTTTACAAGTGCGACTCCGGGCGCAGTTTATGTGTCGTCCGGTTACTCTAGTGTTGTCTGGGCAATGACCACCGGTCAGGCCTATAATCTGACCGGTAACGCCGGCACTTTTGGTACAGAAGATAACCCGACCATTCAAATGGAGGTTACCGAGCTTGATGAAAATCCTGTTATGCACGTCAGCTATTTAACAGGTCACACAGGCGTTGCATCAAAAGCAAAGACGTTTTCAAATGTTGCATACGATACGGTATATACTTTGTTTGACTTTATGGTTCCCGATGATGACACAAGCGGCGAATTTCGTATCACAGCAAGATCTTCTACAAACGCTACTTCTGTCCCGCTCATTCAAGTGCTGAATGACACGATGACAGAATATAAGTCAAACGGCGCTTTATCTACAACTGAAGGTGATTCTTTCACCTTCACACGTGGCGCTTGGTATAAAGCCATTCTTGAAGCAACAAGCACGTCTGCACATATTATCATTTATGATGCAAACGGCGTTGAAAAACTGAACAGAAAAATAACAGGATTAACCCTCACGCATTCACAGCTGAGAATGTATTTTCCTAGCCAAACCAGAGGCTATAATGTTTACTTAGATAACAGTAAAATTGTGACCGCAAATTCTTCTTCTGCCGCAGAATCAGATGCAGGTGAAAACCTTACAAGAATGCCGGAGCTTCAGTTTACTTTAGACAGACCGGTGCTGGATGAAACCAAAATCAGCTGCACAGTTGTGGATTCAAATGGCGGCACACTCATCGCCAATACAGACTATACCTTTACGGTTGAAGATTTGTTTACCTGCAAGCTGCAGGCCCTTGACCTTTTTGGTAAAGGATTAGAATATACAGTCACAGTTTCATATGATGGAGCGCCCATTCGCATCATAAGCTTTACCACAGAGGAAAATCACCTGTTATCTGTAAATACCATGACGGTGGATAAGCTGAATGCAGATGACACAGTTTCCGAAGAGGGAATCACAACTTTATCTGGTGGAAAGATTAAACTTCATCTTTCTGTAGAAGACCCCTTGACATATCCAAAATTTAGTGGTATAGTTATGGTAGCATTATATGAAAATGGTGCAATGAAATGGGTAGACTTCCAGGAAGTGGATGCTGATATAAGCGATGTTGCGCCGACCTTTACCCTGCCGGCGGTTACGCCAAACACCGAAATGAAGGTCTTTCTTTTAGACGGCAACCAAAACTTTATTCCGCTGGCTGAGTCTGTTCTCTTTTAAGAATTTTTCGGCAATGGACATTGCCTTATAAAATATATTTAAAGGAGCTAAGAAAATGGCTAAAAGAATTTTTTCAATGATTTTGGCATCAATGCTGCTCATTGGCACATTGACAGTTGTTTCTGCAACTAACGTGAATGAGTATGAAGATGATTTTGATGGTGAAGGTACGGAGGCAGGCGTACTTACTAATTGGGCTTATGATACGGCTAATTATGCAAGTGATGTCTGGAACATGACCACTAAGCAAATCACTACTATGACAGCCAATTGGAGTGGTGGATATGGTACAGCGGCCGACCCGTACATTCAAGTGGAGATTGCTGAAGATGAAGATGATGCAAACAATCAAGTTATGAACCTTAAATACCTAAAAGCAAACACTTGTACGGGCGTTGCGACAAAAGCAAAGGTGAAGTTTGCCACTAACACTGCTGCAGATACGGTATTAACAACATTTGATTTTATGGTTCCCGACGATGGAACGAGCGGCAAATTTAATATCGTTGCAAGAGCTGGTGCTTCATATAGCTTTGTCAAGCTCATTGAAGTGAACAATAGTCAAATGACAGAAACGACAATAGATACAACAGGTGCGCCGTCAACAGCTGCCGCCGACACGTTTACCTTCACACGAGGCGCTTGGTATACAGCTGCTCTTAAAGTACAAAAGCAATATATACAGATTAAAATTTATGATGCAAACGGCGTTCAAAGACTGACCAGAAGTACAACGACCTATGGTATGGACTATTCACAGCTGGGATTGGTTTTTCCTTCTCAATCCACAACAGGCTATAACGTGAACATCGATAACAGCAAAATTGTAACTGTTCTTTCTACAAACGATACTGTAGATTACGTGTCCGATAGTATGACAAGCAAGACAGATGTTGCTACAAGCACAAACTCGGTTGATGTGACTTTCGACCAGCCGGTTGCTGTTCCGGCAGAAGGCGTTGTTACACTGAATCCCGCCAGTGGCACAGCAATTTCCTGTACTGCTACAGCTGCCGGTCCTAATGCCTTGCGCATTTCCTGGACAGACGCACTGGTAATGAACACCCAATACACCTTGGATTGCTCCGGTGTTGAAGGTTGGGCAGGAAACGTTGCTAACGCAGCTTTAGCTACAGCTGTAACCTTTACCACATCGGGATATAATCCCTTAACCTTGGATTATAAAGACGGTTTTGAAGATGCAACAGGTACCTATAAATTGGCTAATGGTGGTTACTCAAACAATACATGGGTTATGACAAGTGCTGTGAGTTATAACCCGCTGGCCAACGTACCAGACGATACCTACTTTGATATGACGGTTGTGCAGGATACCACCGACAATAAGGCAATGCAAATTACCCAGAAAAAAATCAACTTCGCACTTGGTACAAAGAATGCATCTCTTTCAACGTATGATAGAGTGAACTTCTCTTTTAAATTCAAGTTGCCCGAATCGAATGGGAATGCTGCCGGTGGTTGGAACTTTAGCCTGGGTTATGGCGCGGGCACTGCACACCATTTGGTGCGAGTGTCACCGCAGGGAGACGTATATAACATGGATGCAAATGGTGCGCCCATTACCAACTCTAGAAAGTCAATAGACCTGGATGAATGGCACACTGTATTTATGGAGGCAACTGCAACCGGAGCAAGGGTCTATATTTATGACGCTGAGGGTAATGAAGTATTTGAGGAACCAAACTACTCATATAGAGCCGGCACAACCTTTACAAATGTTCGTTTCTACATTCTTGTTCCCGCTCTTACAAAAGTGGAAACAAACTCAATCCTTTTGGATGACGGTAGAGTATTTGCCTATAAAGCAGAGAACAACCTGACTTACGAAGGCGAAGCAACTGTTGCAAACGTGAACCCCTTCAAAGGCTATGTTGACCTTAAGTTTGACCTGCCGGTTAACGTTCCCTCATCCTCATCCGTTCAGCTGACAAGCGCTGCAGATACTAATGTCGGTGCTACTCGCATAACACTTACAAAGGCAAGCTATGACACCCTGCGTGTTTCCTTTGATGCTTTAGATGAAAGCACCGAATATACCCTGAGCTTTGCAGGTGTAACCGGTCGCTTAAGCAATGCACTGTACAGCACAGGCACACAGGCAATTACCTTTACAACTGCGGCAGCAGAAGGTGTTAAAGGTACCAACTGCAATACGGTTATCGGTGCAGACGGTGCTGTAGGCGACTCTGTAAATGTTATCATTGGTAACTATGAAGCAACCGATGTAGATGCAAAAGTGTTGGTTGCTCTTTACAGCAGTGACACAACCCTTGCAGGTGTTGAGCCGGTTGACCCCTGGATTATGCCCGGTCAGAATAACATAACCTTACCGCTTTCAAAAACCTACACAGGTATCACGAAAATTAAGGTTATTATGTTAGATAATATGACAAACCTTAAACCGATTATGGAGTGTATTGAAATTCAATAAAAACGATATAAGGAATTCGTTTTTATCGCCTTGTACTGCGGTGGCAGCATTATGCTGCCACCGCATGTCTTTTATAACTATATGCATGCTTGTAGGGCACAGCCTTTAGGATGCGCCGCAAAGAGTTCCTTTCGGTGCGTCGGCAACCGCCGCACCCTACAAGGATAGAAACCATGTATGCTTGTAGGGCACAGCCTTTAGGATGCGCCGTAAAGAGTTCCTTTCGGTGCACCGTAAACCGCCGCACCCTACAACGTACAGAAACCCTTGCGGCAATCGTGTAGGGAGCGACGTCCCCCGACGGTCTGTATACCTGACCCTTATTCGGGCAGAACATAACCCTGTTTTTGGAGGAAGAAAGAATGAAATTTATTCATGTATATAACGAAGACTATTTTGAGGGTCTGGAAAAAAACGGCCTGATTAATAAAGATACCGGTTTTAAAATTCAGCACGTTTTTTGTATGGAAGAGGAGCTGAAATTTAATAAGCTTGCAGCAAAGGGCGGCAAATTGCACAGCCTTTTAAAAGAGGGCAGACACCCCTTTTATATTGACCGCGTTTGCGGCGGCACAACCTATCATAAATATGACTTTGACAAAAGCCTGATTGATGAATATCAGAACCTGTTAGGCGATTGGTTTTTGGGCTTTCAGCTTCATGAAAGCGGCTCAAACCGCAGAAGTGAATGGAAGACAATTCTCGAGGCAATGGACGGTAAGCCTGGCCCTTATGACCCCGAGGCGCTTAAAAAAGCACTTGTAAATCCCATTGCCACCACCCCTGAGGGCAAGGAGCTTTACAAGCTTTCTCAGGATTTGCCTGAGGTTTATGCCACCATGCGTTATGCTGAGACTTATGGCGAATATATGGAAGAAATGAAGGATATGTTCCGCCGGAGAATGGAAGAAGTGAACGGCTTGGTGCTGCCTTGTGACAGCTACTTTTTGGCAACAAAGCTGCAAGACGAAATGGGCATAAAAACCTTTATGCCTGAGGTGGGTTGCCAGATTGCCATGATGCGGATTGAGGTTGCGCTGGTACGCGGCATTGCTAAAGCCAGCGGCAAAACCTGGGGCACCTATTATGAATGCTGGCGTGAGCTGCGGGAAAACGGCACAGCGTATTATTCCATGCCCTGCTATAACACTGACCCCTCTAATGAGTGGCATCTTTCTCAGTCTCAGCATCCGGATGATTTCACCTCTTTTGGCGAAAACGGCGGCAGCTCCAGACTTTTGCAGAACAGAATTTATCACTATGCCTTAATGAGCGGTGCAGACTATGTTGCAGAGGAATGGGGCCTTAACTGCAGCTATACGGACATGCAGGAATTCACCCTTTCAGACTACGGTAAGGTTAAAAAAGACTTTATCAATGCAGCTCTTGACTTTCAGGGCATTCGCGCAGAGGTTCCTTTTGCTGTTGTGCTGCCAAAAGCATACAGCTGTATTGAAATTACGGACATGTTTATGGACTATCAGCTGGGTCACCATCGTGATACCTACCTTTACACCCCCATTTCGGCAGAAGAGAAGCAATACATCGGTCATGTGGAGGATGTTTTAAAGCTCATCTTCAACCGTGAGGGTGACGGCATCGGCAATGAAGGACATGTTATTACAAATTCCCGCTTTGGTGACGTGTTTGATATTATTTATGAGGATGCATCTGATGAGGTTTTTGCCAAATATGCATACCTGATTGACGCCACACCGGAGGGTAGCTTTGCTGCAAAAAGAAAAGACCTGCGGGTTTTGGAAAGCAGTGATCTTGAGAAGCTCACAGCTGAGCTTTCAAAGCGCATTCCCGAGGTTATGCCCTGCTATGTAGATGACCTATGCTGGCTGGTATCTTATGACGAAAGCGGACGCAGATACCTTTCCATCTTTAACAACGAGGGCAATGAGCGCAGCCTGGAAAAGGGTGATATTATTCACAGAGAGGCAGATTGCCCTGTAACAATTAAACTAAACCAAGCCGGCGAGCTGAAGGTTTTAAAAGAAGCGTCGGGCGCTGTGAATTTAGAAAAAGCGGATGACGTTACATACCATGCTACCATTCCTGCAGCAGGGTTTGCCATTTTTGAGTTTTAATATACAAAGCAGTTGAAAATAAATAACCACCCGCATATGAATTGCACCGGTTTGTGCAGTTCATATGCGGGTGGTTTTTCCTTTTGGGCATAGCCCTAATGCTGCCGACAACGCTACATAAGCGTTCTAAAATCGGCTCCCTTGCGTAAAGGGAGCTGGCGAACGCAGTGAGACTGAGGGATTGTTACACTACTTTTCAATTTTGCAAAACATAGATTTTGGAAATTACAACCCCTCCGTATTTGCTTCGCAAATCCATCTCCCCACGTGTGCCCCAGAGGGTATGCACAGGGGAGGCAGCGGAACTGTTTTACATCGTAGGGGTCGATGCCTTTCATCGACCCGTGTCGGGCGGATGTGGGCATCCGCCCCTACATATTCAGAAATTGTATGCATGCTTGTAGGGCACAGCCTTGCTCCTGCCGAGAAATTCCAAAGGGAAGGACCAAGGGTATTCCCTACGTTCCACCTCATCCGAGTTTTGCATTGCAAAACCCACCTTCCCCTCAAGGGGAAGTCTTTTTGAAGTATGCCTTAGAATTGAACCATGCCACAATGGCGTGGTTTTCTTTGTATAACTAAAAGAGGGCTGCAGCAAAATGAAATCATTTCGCTGCAGCCCTGTAAGCCAACCAATTCATGTACCACACAATCTATATTTCCGTCATACCGAGACTAATGCTCAGCGCCTCGCTGACCTTGCCCATCAGCTCATCGTCCAGCCTGCCGATTCGCTCCCTGAGTCTTCTCTTATCAATGGTTCGAATCTGTTCCAGCAGAATGACAGAATCTTTGGAAAGTCCGTATTCTTCTGCTGTAATTTCAAGATGAGTGGGCAGCTTTGCTTTGTTGATTTGTGAGGTGATTGCCGCGATAATAACGGTGGGGCTAAACTTGTTTCCCACATCGTTTTGCACCACCAAAACCGGGCGTACGCCTCCTTGTTCCGAGCCAAGTACGGGACTTAGGTCCGCATAAAATATATCTCCTCTTTTAACAATCACACGATTCACACTCCGACAATTTTTCCTCGTATCCGGAAAATTGCTCTTCTTCCAGATCAAAATACACGTCAGAAAGTTCCAGATTGATGTCAGCCATTTCCTGATAACCGCGCGCCAGTTCCTCTCTCAGGGCTATTTTTCGCTTTTCTGCCAGGTAACACTTCATAGCCCGACGAACAAATTCGCTTCGGTTTGATTTTTCGCCCTTGCAAACCTGATCGACTTCTTCTAAAAGCGGTTCGGGAACTGTTATCAGAACTTTTTTCAGCTGCGACAAATTAATGCCCCCATTCGTCATAAAGTGCTGTGCAATGCCAAGTTGTATTACACTCTTTATTATATAAGGTTTTATATCCCGGGTCAAGGCGTAATTTTTGCCAATTATCCCGCTTATTAACCTTCGTTAAGTACACCGATTAAGCCATCACCTTAGGCAATTTTCCGGTCATGCACACACTTTTTTGCAAATTGGCGTCTTTGAGCTTAGCTGAAACATCTGCTGTTACTTCTTCTTCCCTTTATTCTATAATGGTTATTTCGTCGCCGACACACATAGTATTAACAGATGTTGCATCAATCATACATGGGTTTGTTCAAAAATTTCCAAATCCAGAGAGACGCCCCGCGCTTTGCATGGATTTAAAGATGTAACGAGCAGAAAAAGCATGCCTTTATGTGCGTGCTGTTTCACACATTGCTTCCGGTATGGCAGAAAGAACATCGCTTGCCATCATGCTGTAAGTCCCAAGCTTTTTTCGGGCAATCATGCCGGCACGGCTATGAATGTAAACGCCCAGATTGGCAGCAGTTTCAGGGGTTGCCCCTTGCGCCGCCAAAGCTGCAATAATGCCGGCAAGCACATCACCGCTGCCCGCCTTGGCAAGACCGGAGTTGCTTTCGGTTAGAATATACGCTTTGCCGTCAGGATGAGCCACCACGGTGTCAGCGCCTTTTAATACCAGAATCATGCCGTTTTCTTCTGCAAAATTCCGCGCTACCTGCAGGCGGTTTTTTTGAATGTGATCCACAGAGTGACCGCTGATGCGGGAAAATTCCAAAGGATGAGGCGTGATAATGGCAGGAACCGGTTTATTCTTTATTACATGTATATGCCCTGCCAGGGCGTTTATGCCATCAGCGTCAATCACCATTGGCTTTTCACAGCGCAAGACCACAGTGCGCAACACGTTTTGAACCGTTTCATCAGAACCCAGACCGCATCCGGCAAGCAGAACGGTTTGGCTGTTTAACTTTTCTTCCAGCATGGCGGAGATAGCGCCGGGGCTTGCGCCGGCTTCTGTCGGCAGGAGCAGGGTCATTGCCTCGGGGAATTGTGAGGCAAAGCTGCCGCAAGCGGATTCAGGAATAGCGGCAGTTACCATGCCTGCACCGGTTTTTAGCACAGCGGTTGTTGTCATAATGGCGGCACCGCTCATGCCGGTGCTGCCGGCAAACACCAACACCTTGCCAAAGCTGCCCTTGTGAGAATTTTCCTTTCGTGTCGGCAGGCTTTGCGCCACGGTGCTATCCAAGGCATATGTTGTTGCCGGAAAGGCTTTTATTACGTCCTTAGGGATTGAAATATCGGTTGTTACCACTTTGCCGCAGAACTCCTTGGCAGGGTAGAGAAAGTGCCCGGGCTTAGGGAGAGCAAAGGTAATCGTCACATCGGCATGCACGCAGGGCCCGCCGGCAGCGCCGTCAGAGCAGGCGGCACCGCTGGGAATGTCTACAGAGGCGACCTTTTCAGAGAGGGAATTGACAGCTTTAATCATTTCAGCCATCTCGCCCGCTACTGTGCCGTGAAAACCTGTGCCCAAGAGCGCATCGACGGCAATATCAAAATGATTATCCAATACTTCTGAAAGGGGCACCACAGGCACAGCCATCCGGGAGATAATATCAAAATTTTTCTTTGCATCCTGTTTTAAGTCGGCAGGGTCAAAGCCGATAACAACCCAAACAGAGGCGCCACGGTTATAAAGGTGACGTGCGATTGCAAAACCATCACCGCCGTTATTGCCTTTGCCGCAAAAAACAGCAACAGACTTTCCGAAAACGCCGCCCCATTCGGCTTCTAAAACATCGCAAAAACTGCGTGCGGCATTTTCCATCAATAAAAGTCCGTCAATTCCGTATTCATGTATGGCGATTTGTTCCAGCTCTGTCATTTGCCGGGCGGTCACAAGCTTCACGGTGCATTCTCCTTTTGCGGGTTTAGTTTGATTCAACACGCATAACATTTGTGGCAATGCGGTTGCCGTTTTCTTCTTTATAATGAACATTCACAAAGGTGCCTTTTTTAATTTCAACACCCAGCTCGTTCAGCCTATTAACAATATTACGGCTGGTTTCGTCCAGCTGCAGCTCCCACTCAACATTTTGAACAGAAATGCACATTTTCTTTTCTGTCAACTTTGTGATTTTGCCTTCCACGATTTTGGGGTTGGTGGAAATAATCCGCCCTTCCGGCTTTGTGATGCCCGGGGGCAGGGTTGCCTCAGGCTCGCCGGAGTCGGCGATTGGCGCATCTAAAAGAAAAACGCCGCTTACCACACAACAAGCAGAAAGAAGTAAAATAAGTGCAATTGTCATTATTTTTTTAGTCATGGCTGATTCTCCTTATAAATTGGTCATAGTAGCCGATCATGTAGCTTAAAATCCAGTCATACAAAATGAACAGCACCTGTAAAATCAATATCGCAGGACCTAAATATTGTAATATGAGGAGCGCAAGGGCTGATGTGAGCACCGGCATAAAAAACAACTTAACAACAATATATAGGACTGTGAGTATTAAATTAAAAAATAAAATTTTTAAAATCCATTCCGCCCACAGCTTGTGAAGCTTTTCAATGAAGAGCTTTATGATGGGGTAATATCCTGCAAACAGTACATAGAGCAGGGCAAACATTTTGTTGGGCAAAAGCAAAAGCGAAAGCAGTGCAGCGCCCACATATAACGCCACCCCGTAGCGAACGCCAAAACGGCTGACGCATATGCCGCATAAGAGGGATGCAAGCCCCAGCGCTGCAATTTTTCCGGTAGAGAGCGCCGATGCAGCATATAGAAAAATAATCGTCAGAGAAAGGCAAATAGCGGAAAAGGTAACTCGTTTCGTCATCATTGTTCCTCCGATAATCAGCAGCAGCTAATTAAGTCGCCGCCCATGCATTCACAGCAGCAATCGGCACAAATGAGTCCCTGACAACAATCGCAGGGGCTCACACCGCCACCCATGTTTGTGCCAACGTTTCTATATTGCTGGCTTTGCGACATATATTGGTTTAGGGCGCTTCGATATTCCATGTTGCGGGGGTCCATGTTCACCGCCTGCCGAATAAAATTAAGCCCCTGAGCGTGCCAGCCGCGGCGGATGAAAATCGTTCCTTTTAAAAAGAACCATTCTGCATTTCTGTTTGAAAGCTGATCTAAAGCCTGCTCGGCTTCGTTTAATCGGTTCATGTTAATCAGGTTTCGGATTTGCGCAAAATTTCCGGAGCCACCGGTGCTTTGCCCACGGCTTTGCCCCTGATAGCCGCCGGCGCTGTCGCCGGAAAGCTGTTCATAAGCTTCATTAATTTCCTTAAATTTTTCTGATGCCAAATCAGCAAGGGGATTATTTACATAATTATCCGGATGATATTTCTTAGCCAGCTTGCGATAAGTTTTTTTAATTTCTTCCGGTGTGGCATCTTTGCTTACGCCTAAAATTTCATATGGGTCTTTCATGGTGCTTCTCCTTTGCATCTCTTTTCTTGCAATTTTTATCATCTGAAAAAACATCATCAACGGCTTGCTTTAAACCTAAATAAATAATGTTTTCAATAATATCCTGATTTCTGTATAACTTTAGTAAATTCAAGGTATTACCCAGCTCTGCCAGTGTATAATCCATTGACAATTGCATGTCTTTTAGACTGATATTTTCATTTATCAGGAAAGGATTGTATGCTTTCTTCTTTTTATCTTCCTCCCAGTCAGCCCAGGCATCCAGCAGGTAGATAAGCCGCCCCAGCAAAAAACCAACATGGGAAAAAACACGACGCATATCGTCGGACGCGATTTGCTCTGTATTAAAAATCTCTGCCATTAACTTGCCGAATACGGCAGCTACGGCATCAGGCTCAGAACAATTTCCTTTTTCCAAAGCAGCCAGCTCGCTGAGCTGATTCTGAATGCTTTGATATAAATTGGGATACCGTTTTTTTGCTTTGTTTCGCTTTCGCATCATCAAAGGCATTAAAAACGCCGCTTTTAATGAATGATTGTCTAACCAATCGTCTTTTAACTTAAACCAAACCAGCAGCACATTGACAGCCGCTGCATACGAAATAGTATCACTTTTCTCAGCTGCCGGACGGCGAAGGGCGGGATTTGCCATGCATCGCACCGGGAAAAATGATGGCTCAGCATCTATAGCGGCACTGAGTAATACCGCTAAGAATGTAACATCATAGCTTAAAAAATAGTGGGCAGGAAAGCCGTAGTCACTTTTCAGTGTCCGACAAACGCCGCAATAATAGGATTTAAAAAGGTTGTAATCGCGAACCTTTAACTCGTTCTTGTCAATTTTTATGTAACCGAACAAGCTTGTCCTCCTTTAACATTTTTGTTTACTAAAGCTTATTATATCATATATAATGTAAAATATAAATAGACAATTTATGAATTTTAATAGTTCAATTTTCTTTTTTAGAGCCTTCAAAGAGCAGATAAATAGTGCTTTTTTTGATTTATAAAAAAATTTTTAAAAAAACTTTCAAAAAAGTGTTGACAAATGCATTTTGAGGTGCTATAATATAATTCCGTGCTGAGGCGAAAGTTAAAGCACACCGAACCTTGAAAATTAAACAGAGCAGGCTCTAAATAATTCATTTGAGTAATTTTGGAACAATCCAAACAATAAGTCAGTATTGACTGGCTAGGAGATTATATGTCCGTTTTGGACTTATGATACAAACTTTAT
>JAFWAT010000054.1 GCA_017507525.1 Clostridia bacterium
GTTTGTTTTCACACGTTATTGCTATTATTTTTCCACCTCATCCGAGTTTTGCTTTGCAAAACCCACCTTCCCCTCAAGGGGAAGGCTCTGCCGACACATTGTTTATGCTTTACCACAACATTTCAAAATAATATACTTTTTGCAAATTCTACTTTGTTATCTGTTCATCGGCAATAGCCTCTTTTGAACCACGCGACTATCGCGTGGTTTTCATTACACAATAAAAAAGCTGTGACCGTGGTCACAGCTTTTTAACATGTTTAAGTAAATCTTAGAGGCTAGCCTTTGCTTTTTCAACTAATGCTGCAAAAGCTGCTTTGTCGCTTACTGCGATTTCAGCCAGCATTTTTCTGTTCATTTCAATGCCGGCTTTCTTTAAACCGTTCATGAAAGTAGAATAGTTCATGCCGTTCATCTTTGCCTGTGCACTGATTCTTGCAATCCACAGACGACGGAAATCACGTTTCTTCTGCTTTCTGCCAACGTAAGCATAGGATAAAGACTTCATAACGGCCTGCTTTGCTGTTCTGAACAGCTTGCTCTTACCGCCTCTGTAGCCCTTTGCCAGTTTTAAGACACGTTTATGTCTTTTGCGTGTATTTAAAGCGCCTTTAACTCTTGCCATTTTTTATACCTCCTGAATTTTCTCTCAATCGTAGTTGCTTATTTGTAAGGGATCAGTTTCTTGATTACCTTAGCGTTTGCATCACAAGCATAGGCGCCTTTTCTTAAGAGACGCTTTCTCTTTGTAGATTTCTTGGTCAAAATGTGGCTCTTAAAAGCATGTTTCATTTTGATCTTACCGTTCTTGGTCACCTTAAAACGTTTTGCTGAAGCCCTATGTGTTTTAATCTTAGGCATAATTTGGTACTCCTTCCACTCTGTAAATAATAATTAATGTACATTCCTTAATCTTTTTTCGTCGTGGGCGAAATGATCAGGTTCATGCTTCTGCCCTCAAGCTTCGGCGGTTTGTCAGATGAGCCGAAGTCAGATAAGGTATCACGGAAGCGTTCCAAGATTTTTGTACCCAGTGCTGCGTGATGAATCTCTCTGCCGCGGAACCGGATAGAAACCTTAACCTTGTCACCGTCCTGCAAAAACTTTTTGGCATGATTAATTTTTGTATCAAAATCATGGTCATCAATGGAGGGGGAAAGTCTGAGTTCCTTCACATTCATGGTCTTTTGGTTTTTCTTAGCTTCCTTGTCGCGCTTTGCCAGCTCAAATTTGTATTTGCCATAGTCCATGACCTTACAAACCGGCGGCTCTGCCTTCGGCGCGATTAAAACCAAATCAAGATTTTTCTGATACGCAAGATCTAATGCGTCTGCCGTCTGCATAATGCCTAACTGTTCACCGTCAGAACCGACTACGCGGACCTGGCTGACTCTGATCTCTTCGTTAATCTTTGTTTCCTGCTTACTAATGTTCAAAGCACCTCCATCAAAGTTTTCAGGTTTTCGTCCCACAGGACAAAAAAATACGGACAGGCAAACCTATCCGCAAATACACTTACAAAAAGCATATTGACCATTTAGGCTTTGCCTGATGGTGGAAAACAAATGTTTCCGCTTACTAATACCTTAATAGTATAACACCTGATACACCATTTGTCAAGCATTATTTTTATAAAAAACAATATTTTTCAATTGCCAGTGCTGCCCCGTCTTCATCGTTTGACAGCGTGAGAACATCTGCCGCCTTTTTCGCTTCCGGCACGGCGTTTTCCATAGCAACGCCCAACCCTGCCCAGGAAAGCATGGTGGCATCGTTTGCACCGTCTCCCAGTGCCATAACTTCACTTTTATCAATGCCCAGCTTCTCTGCAAGCGCAGCCAGACCCGTTGCTTTATGAACGGTTTTATCGCTGAGCTCTAAATTGTTAACAAAGGCTGCTGTATAGGCAAAATCCGGATGATGTAAAAAAGGCTCCTGCCGATTCTGTTTATCTTTTACATCTTTAAAAATAATATGCAGCTTTTCACCGGCGCCCTTTTCACGGATTGTTGCACACAAATCAGAGACAACGGTTCTGGTTGCCTTAAACATAGGAATTTGATCCGGAATCATCCCCAATGCCTCCATATTTTCATAGCTGTAAGAATCCGTATAAACCCCGTCACAATATACCTCGGTATAAAGCCCCATAGTTTGCGCCAATTGGATTTTTTCTAGGAGTGCGTCCTGTGGCGGCACCTGCTTGTATAAAATTTTGTTCTGCTGCACATCACGTACAACAGAGCCATTGACCGTGACCACATAGCGGGGCAAAAGCGCCTCCATGAGGTCCCCCATCTCACAAATATCCCTGCCCGTTGCCGGCACTAAAAGAATACCTTTTTCCCTGGCTTTTTTCAGAACTGACGCCGTCTTTTCAGACAATGTGCCACCGGTTTTTAAAATTGTATAATCCAAATCAAACGCTATCATGCGAATGCTCATGTGTTTCTCCTTTTAGTCCCGACTTACAATTGCCATTAAAACGCCGGATTCGACTGCGATTTTCGCCACATCCGCCGTGAACTCATTGCTCACGCCATAAGGGTTGCCCCAATCCATAGACTGACCGCTTAAGGGATAGTAAACCCCTTCTGCATAAACACCTGTTACCGGTGTAATAGGAAGCAGAGAAAGCTTATACCCCTCTTTTCGGGGGATGACAGCTGTTTTTGAGAACATAAACATTTCATTATGTTCGTCAATCGTGCGAATCGTCACCCCCTGCAAAAGACCCATATAGACCAGAGAAATCGCCGCAAAGCTATGGTCAAGACGCGTACCGCGGGCGCCAAACAGCAAAATTTCATCAGCACCCTGGGAGATGGCATAATCTATGCAGGCGTGTAAATCTGTCTTATCCTTTTCTACAGGTAATCGGGTGACAGGGACCCCTTCCGGCACACCGGATAAACTACCGGAATCAAAATCACCAATAATAAGGTCAGGGGTAATGCCCATTCGATTACAATGTAAATAGCCGCTATCGGCACAAACCACCAGATCTGCCTGCCGAAAAAACGGCTTGTAAAAAGCGGGCTCAGAAAGACTTCCGCCCGCTATTACAATCGCTTTCATCGTTCTGCCTCCGCTTTAGAACTTTGCTTTAAAATCGCGAACTGCCTGTGCAGGGTCTTCGCTTCCGAAAACAGCACTGCCTGCAACAATAACGTTTGCACCGGCAGCAATGGGAGACTCTACATTGGTCAGATAGATGCCGCCATCAACCTGAATATCAAAATCAGGACCCAAAAGCTTTCTTGCTTCCTGAATTTTAGGCTCAACATCACTGATATAGCTCTGACCCCCAAAGCCTGCATATACTGTCATTAACAGCAGCATGTCAATCTTATCAAAATAAGGAACAGCACGGGAGAGATCTGCATCTGGGTTCAAAGCAAGACCTGCTTTTTTGCCCAACGCATGAATCTGGTCTAAGGTTTCACCAATGTTACTGTCACATTCAACGTGAATGGTAATGATGTCTGCCCCTGCTTTTGCAAAAGACTCAACATATTTATGAGGCTCACTAACCATTAAATGAGCATCAAAAACCATATTGCTATGCTTGCGAAGACCGTTTAAAACGGTTGTACCAAAGGAAAGATTGGGAACCAGGTGACCGTCCATAACGTCTAAATGGAGGTATTCTGCCCCTGCTTTTTCAATGGCGCTGACTTCTTCGCCCAGCTTGGAAAAATCTGCCGCCAAGAGCGACGGTGCTAACTTAATTGACATAGTAATCATAACCTTTCTTTTACTTTATTTCCCAGGGTTTAATTTGTTTTAACGCCTGATATAATGCTTGATAACTTTCGTAGCGCTCCGGAGCGATTTTGCCCTCTAACAGCGCTTCTTTTACGGCACAGCCGGGTTCTGCCATATGGGCACAACCTACGAAGCGGCAGGGGTGTGTAACCCTTGCTATTTCGGGGAAGAACTGCACAAGTTCTTCTGCTGTGATGCCCTCTGAAGCATAGGATGAAAAACCGGGGGTATCAAACACATAGCCGCCAAAGGGAAGCTCTAAAAGCTCCGTATGCCGTGTTGTGTGCCTGCCCCGCCGTGTCTTATCGCTGACGGACCCCGTTTCTAAAGAAAACGCCTCAGAAAGGCGGTTTAAAAGGCTCGATTTTCCCACGCCGGAATTGCCGGCAAGGGCCGTGATTTTATCTTTTAAAACTGCCTTTAGCTCCTCTAAACCGGTTTCTTCTTTGGCACTTGCCATGATAACGGTATACCCCGTTGTGTCATATATTTCTTTGATTGCAGAGGCACGTTTTTCATCTAAATCCTGCTTATTAATGCAAATCAAAGGTAAAACCCCGGCAGCCTCCGCCGTAACCGTTAATTGGTCTGCCATCAAAAGGCTTGACTCGGGATTTTTGACCGAAATAGTCACAACCAACTGGTCAATGTTTGCAACCGGCGGGCGGATAAAGGCGTTTTTGCGAGGCAGAATTTCATCCACACTGCCTTTTCCTGCATCCTCTGCCGTCCGTGTAATCCGCACCAAATCGCCAACCATGGGCGATTCTCCCTCTTTACGAAAGCGCCCTCTGGCGCGGCATTCAATTAATCCTTCAGGGGTTTTTACATAGTAAAAACCGCCAATTCCTTTTACAATTGTTCCTGTTAACATAGGCTCATCCTGCATTGGGAGAAATCACCGTAATCGGTGCCGGTGTCCGTGTCGGTGCCTGCGTTGGTGCTGTGCTGGGTGTGGCGCTGGGTGCTGTACTGGGTGCGGTGCTGGGTGCCTCTGAAGGCTTAGCAGGACCGGAAGAAACTTTTAAATCAACCGTGGTTTCTTCTGCCATTTTCGTTCCGGCAGGAATAGACTGACCAATGACAGTGCCCTTTTCCTTTGCGCTGGATGCTTCTACAATCTGACCGACGATCAAACCGGCATCTTCTATAGCAAGCTTTGCCTCCTCTAAGGTCATACCGGTAAGCTTGGGCACTTCAATGGTGCCTGTGCTGACATAAAGTGTTACTGAAGTCGCTCCGTCAATATAGACACCGGCATCCGGTATCTGGCGAACAACATAACCCTTGGGGATGATCGTGCTTGGCTCATGAACAATTTTAAACATGAGATCTTTTTCTCTCAAAATATTTTCAGCTTCAATATCCTTGTAGTTCACAAGATCAGGCATGGGGAACTCACCCATACCTAAGCTGATTACCACCTTAATTTCGCTATCGTCCTTCACCATTTTGCCGGCAGCCGGACTTTGAGATATAATCTTATCCTTTTCTACCTTATCGCTTTTTTCCTCTTTTTCAATAACTATTTCTATGTTACTGTTTTCAAGCAAATTTTCTGCTTCTTCTATGGTTTTTCCCACAAGGTCCGGCACTTCAATTTTAGAAGAGCCGACATTGTTTAAAAGATAATTTCCTAAAAAGAATCCGCCAACAACCAAAACCAGGCCAACTAAAATACCGGATATAATCGGCAGGATATCCTTTTTCTTTCCGGGTTCCTTGCCTCTGGCAATAAACAATTCCTCCGGCATGTTCATCTCGCGTTCTCTCTGGCTGCCCTGTCTTGTTACTTCTTTGTTGCCTTCCGGCCCATTTTCTTTTACAACGGGCGTAACGGTTGTTGCACCCATTGTGAGGTCGCTGTAATCCACAGCACCCCCTAAATAAACTTTTTTCAGGTCAACCAACATCTGTACAACAGAGTCATAGCGCAAAGCCTGTTCCTTCCGCATGGCTCTGTCAATGACGTTTTCTAATGACTTCGGCACCTCAGGATTCAGAACGCTGGGAGATTCAGCTTCTTTTTCAATATGCTGCATAGCAATGGCTATGGCAGAATCACCCTGAAACGGCAGTTTACCGGTAACCATTTCATAGAGAACAACACCCAGAGAATAGATGTCTGTTTTGTAATCCATATAGCCACCGCGTGCCTGCTCCGGTGAAAAATAGTGTACGCTGCCCATGGTGGCATTACCGGTGGTAATGGTGCTGGAGCTTATCACTTTTGCAATACCAAAGTCTGTAATCTTTAACGTGCCCTCTCGGGTAATCAAAATATTGTGAGGCTTAATATCTTTATGAATAATTCCTTTTTTATGGGCGTGGTCAAGACCGGAGCAAATTTGCCCTGCATAGTCAACCGCTTCACGCCAGGGAATTACGCCCTTGGCTTCAATGTACTGTTTTAGGGTTACGCCCTCTACATATTCCATAACAATGTAGTCTAAATCATCTTCCTGACCCACATCATAAATAGAGACAATGTTGGGATGAGATAAACTCCCGGCAGACTGCGCTTCTGCCTTAAAGCGAGCAAGAAATTCCTTATCCTCCCGGAATTCGGGGCGCAAAACTTTTAATGCAACATAGCGATTGAGTATCAGGCATTTTGCCTTATACACAATTGCCATACCGCCTGTTCCAATGGTTTCTACTATTTCATATCGATTTCCGATTAATGTCCCATTCATCATACAAAATCACAATCCTTTCAGCACAATCCTGATTCTTTGGTTAAAAGAACAGCCGTAATGTTATCATAACCGCCTTTTTCGTTGGCAGCCAAAACCAACTGTTCTGCCATTTCAGTAAGGGAATTGCTTTGCTTTTCCGTTAAAATGTCTGTTAACTCAGGATCGGAAAGCATATTGGTTAATCCGTCGCTGCATAAGAGCACCGAATCACCGGGTAAAATGCTAAATTCATATAAATCAATGTCCACACCGGAATCTGTGCCAAGCGCACGGGTAATGACATTTTTATGCGGGTGATGCATGGCTTCTTCTGCTGTAATCTGTCCACTCTTTACAAGCTCATTCACCAGGGAATGGTCGGTTGTAATCTGGTGAAGCTGACCATCTCGAAGCATGTAAGCACGGGAATCACCAACATGAGCCACAACTGCCTGTAAGCCATAAATCAAACACACCGTAACCGTTGTGCCCATGCCGCTATAGGCGGGCTCATCTATACTCTTTTGATAAATGAGTCGATTTGCTTTTTTAACCGCTGTGACAAGCAGATCCTTTAGGTCAGAAAGAGTCATCTCGCCAACGCAACCCTGATTCACAGCATCACGAATTTGGCAAATTGCCATTGTGCTGGCAATTTCTCCCGCCTGATGACCGCCCATACCGTCAGCCACAACAGCATACATCGCATCATGTTCCTGACTGTAATCTGATATATAGTAACCGTCCTCGTTGATTGGGCGGGTACGTCCTAAATCCGTACAGCCTCCCCATTTTAACATGGTATCACCTCAAATCCATTTTACATTTCTTTTATTTCATGCTTCAGCTGACCGCAGGCAGCACTGATGTCTGCTCCCAATTCACGCCGCACTGTAGCCGAAACGCCCTGACCGGTTAAGTAATCGACAAATCGCTTCACGGCATCCTTGCCGCTTTTATGATATCCTTCACGGGCGTTATTAATGGGAATCACATTCACATGGTACATAAGTCCGCCAAACAGTCGCATCAACTCTTTTGCATGATCTAAGCTGTCGTTTTTCCCTTTATTTAACGCATATTCCAAGGTAATGCGCCTGCCTGTTGCCGCCTGATACACACGCAGTGCAGAAACAAGCTTTAAAAGAGGATATTTTTTGTTAACCGGCATCATTTCGCTTCGCTCATCGTCAAAGGGTGAATGCACCGAAACCGCCAGGTTAATGGGCAGCTTTTTTTCAGCCAACAAAACTATTTTATCACATAATCCGCAAGTTGACAAGGTAAAATGTCGATATCCGATATTAAGACCTTTGTCATGGCTAGCTATGTCCATAAATTTCAAAACCTGCTCTAGATTATCTAAGGGTTCACCCATGCCCATAAAAACAACATTGCCGATTCGCTTTGACAAGTCACGCTCGGCCGCAAGCAGTTGCCCCATAATCTCTCCTGCCGTTAAATCACGGCTTTTGCCACCGATTGCAGAAGCACAAAAGCGGCATCCCATGTTGCAGCCTGCCTGGGTGGAAAGGCAAATGGTGTTGCCATGATGATAGCTCATGACCACACTTTCTATCACTTCACCATCAGAAAGCCTAAAAGCATATTTCACCGTGCCATCAACAGACACCTGCTTTCTGGCAATCTCCGGCAGTGCCATAGAACAGTTTTCTTCCAAGACCTTGCGAAACTCTTTTGATATATTGGTCATATCATGAAAGCTTTCAGCACCACTGTATAACCAGGAAAACAGTTGCTTGCCGCGAAAGGGCTTTTCGCCCAAATGCCTTGATAAGTCACATAGTTCCTGCTCTGTCATGCTGTATAAATCAAATTGCTTAGCCATGATTTCTCCTTCTCAATTTTGCAATGAAAAATCCGTCACCGCCGTCTGGCTCCGGATAGAATGTGCCCATGCCATTTTGCAAAATTCTTTGTGCCTCCCCGATAATATGGGGGCTATCAATCGGCACCAGTTCAAAATCTTTCCGCTGCTGCAAAAAAGACATAACCTGATTTTCATTTTCACCGGGATTGATTGTACAGGTGCTGTAAACCATTTCTCCCCCGGGCTTTAAAAAGTCAGCACAATGGTTTAAGATATTTTTTTGAATTGAAACCAGTTCCGAAAAATCCGTTAATTCGGGTTTATATTTAATATCCGGTCGGCGACGAATTACCCCAAGACCCGAGCAGGGAGCATCAATCAATATTTTATCTGCCGGCTGCGAAAAAACATATGTCGCAGCATCTGCAGCTTGGGTTTTAATGATGGTAAGCCCTAGCCGTTTTGCACTCTCTGTCACAGACAACAGCCTTTTTTCATATACGTCCAGTGCCAAAATTTCGCCCTGATTTTCCATTAGTTCAGCCAGATGAGTGGTTTTACCCCCGGGCGCTGCGCAAACATCAAAAACCGTATTGCCCGGCTGGGGGTCTAAAGCCAAAGCCGCCAGCTGTGCGCTCTGGTCCTGAATGGTGAAAAGACCCTCTTTATAAGATGAGAGCTTTTGCACACCACCGCTTTCAAAAAGCAGTGCACCATCTGCTTGTGTTCCCTCAGAAACACTTGCCCCTTCGTCTTTCAGCCGTTGCATCAGCTGCGCTTTCGACGTTTTAAAGGTGTTCACCCGAACACAAAGTGCCGGCGTCTGATTATTTTCCGCCATCAGTTCTTCTGCCCGCACTGCGCCAAAGGTTTCAAGCAGAAAGCGAACCAGTACCAAAGGATGCGAATACCGCACAGACAAAGCTTCCGGCTCCTGCCCTTCCGGCAGCGTGAGTGCCTCCTTTGCGGCTCTGCGCAAAATGGCATTAATAAACCCTCTGGATTTACCGGCATAACGCCCTGCCAGTTTTACCGATTCGTTCACTGCGGCGCTTTCGGGAATCTTATCCATAAAATAAAGCTGATAAAGCCCTAACCGCAAAATGCACAAAACAAAGGGAGCCAATTTTTTTAATTTAACAGAAGAAAAACGGGCAATCACAGAATCCAGCGTAAGCTTATATTTCATTACGCCATAGGTCAGTTCCTTAAGTAAAGCAACATCCCGCTCGGTTAAAACCACACCTTCGGTATGATTCTGGAAGCTGATATTTAAGTACGCACCGTTTTTTTCAATATCGTATAAAATTTTCAAGGCAAGCTCTCTGGGTGTTGCCATAACCAAACCTCACATCAAATAACTTATAATTACAATATATTGTACCACATTTTTGTGTAAAATTCAATATATATGCTATATTTTGTTATGAACTTCGACAAAATTTACCTAAAAAATGATTTCTAAAGCGTTGCACCTCGACCGGATACATGCTCTATAGTCTTTTAGAATGTTTTTGCAAAACGACCGGATAAAAATCCGCAAGATAAATTCTGCATATTTTTCAAAAATAGTCGAAACACTAAATTTGCCGATGCAAAACTTCATCATGATTGGTAACAATGTCTCAGAAGATATAGAAGCATCTGCTTCTGCCGGACTTTTACATAACTTAAATAGCTTATAAACGAGGTTTTAATATGATTAAAATATTAGTAGACTCTGCTTCAGACTGCAGAAAAAACAGGGAGCTGTTTGACGGTGTCATTCCCATCACCGTCACCATTGATGAAAATGATTACTTAGACGGCATAGACCTTGACGCGGATACCTTTTACCGTTTATTGACAAAAAGACGGAACTTTCCCAAAACGTCACAGCCATCCCCTGAACAGTTTGCTGCTTTTTTTGAGCAGGCTAAAAAAGACAGGGATGAAGTGATTTATCTTGCCTTGTCCTCTGCCCTCAGCGGCACATGCCAAAGTGCCGTCATCGCAAAGGATATGACAGAATACGATAAAGTTTATATTATTGACACTAAATCTGCAACCCACGGCATCAACTTTTTGGCAGGTTTTGCTGCAAAGCTTGCAAAACAAGGCATCTCTGCCACAGAAATCGTTACAAAATGTGAAGAACTAAAGGGCAGAATTAAAATTTTTGCCGGTGTAGATACCTTAGAATACCTTCATCGTGGTGGCAGACTCAGTAAAACAGTTGCAGCAGTTGGCGAGCTTGCAAGAATCAAGCCTATTATAACAATAACCAAAGAGGGTGCCGTCAGTATTGTGGCAAAAAGCTTAGGAAAGGCCGGTGCCATACAACAGATTTTTAAGCAAATTAACCTCTGCAGACCTGACCCTGCCTTTCCAATTTACACGCTGTATACCTTTGGAGAGGAAAACTGTGCACAGCTTGAAAGCACCTTGTCAAAAAAAGGTTATCACGCTGCCGGTCGTTTGCAAGTCGGCGGTACAATCGGTGCTCACGTGGGACCGGGCGTGTATGGCATTTTGTTTGTGGCCCAAGCATAAGAAAAGTGCTGTGACCTGCGTCACAGCACTTTTCTTATGCTATACCCTCTTCAATTAGAGCCGTAGCAAGTAAAATGGCATTTTCAACATCACTTTTTGCCACAATCTCACCTGGCGTATGAATGTACCTTGTGGGAATGGCAATCACACCCGTCGGCACGCCGCCGCCAGAAAGATGAATGGCGCCGGCATCGGTACCGCCTTTTTCCAAAACACCCATTTGATATTCAATTTTATTTTGCTCACAAAGTGTAACCATTCTCTCTTTGACCAAAGGATGAGCAATAAATGAACGGTCCATCACCTTAATAATGACGCCTTTTTTGAGTTCCAGTGCCATTTTATCACTAGAGGGCACGTCTCCCGTCCGGGTTACATCAATGGCAACCGCATAATCAGGGTTAACAGTAAACGCCGCCGTTTTTGCACCGCGCAGACCCAATTCTTCACTGACTGTAAAAACAAAATACAAATCATTTTTATTTTGTTTCATCTTTTTAATGGCTTCAATTAAAATAAAACAACCAACACGATTATCCAGCGCTTTTGAGATAACACAGCCGTTTTGCTCCTTGTAATCGCCTACGAATACACCGGCTTCACCAACGGGTACCAGTTTTTTTGCTTCCTCTTCGTTTTTTGCACCCACATCGGCATATAACTTTTGCATGGTAAGCGATTTTAACAAGTCGTTTGTGCCATCCAGCGCCAAAACACCTTCCGTGCCGTTTAAAAACCGAACTCTCTGAAAAAGAGACGCATAAGGGTCTACACCACCCAACGCTGAAACATACACCTGCCCCTTTTCGCCGTGACAAGTAGCAATAACACCAATTTCATCCATGTGTGCTGCAAACATCAGCTTTTTGCCGCTACCCTTTTTGCAGGCAATTAAATTCCCCATCACGTCGGTTTCCACCGAGTCAACATAAGGGCTGATTTCCTTTTCAATCAGTTCTCTTACCTGTTTTTCACAGCCGGAGGGTGCCGATGCTGTGCAAAGTTTTTCTAATAATTCAAACATTGTCTACCTCCCGAATCAAAAGGCGAGCGACCTCTCTGACCGCCTCGTAGTCTGACAAAGAAATCACATTGGCCGGAGAATGAATATATCTTGCCGGAACAGAAACAGAAAGGGTTGGAATTCCGCCTGCCGCCACATGAATCGCCCCGGCATCATTGCCACCCGTAGCAGTTTGCTTAAACTGCACGGAAATACCCGCCTCCGTTGCCAAACGATAAAGACTCATAACCATATCCCGATTGTAGCTGGTAGAACCATCAATCAGCGACAAAGCAGCACCGCCGCCTAACCGAGTTGACACCATGGACGCTCCTGTTCCCGGTATATCGGAGCAGGTAGTTGCCTCCAGCACTAAGGCGAGCTCCGGTTTGACGCGTTTTGCACAGATTTTTGCACCACGCAGTCCAACCTCCTCTTGCACAGTAAAGGCAAAACACAAATCCCACGGACAGGATTCCTTTAACAATTCAAGCATAACAGAACAGCCTGCACGATCATCTAACGCCTTAGCTTTCATTAAATTGTCACCAAATGTTACGCAGCGGCTGTCAAAAGCAATGTAATCGCCTATTGCCACACGCTTCTCTGCATCTTTTTTATTTTTTGCACCAATATCCACATATAAGTTTTTCGTTTTGGGTGCCTGCTTACGTTCCTCAGGTGAAAGTAAATGAATCGCCTTTCGTCCAATCACACCGGCATATTGATTTTTCCCTACCAGCACACGTTTTGAAACCAGCACTCTCGGGTCAAGGCCACCCACTGCTTTGAACTTCAAGAAGCCTTCTTCTGTGATGCGGCTGACAATCAGCCCCACCTCATCCATATGGGCACAAAGCATCAGGGTTTTGCCCGTTTCTGCGTAGCCCTTTTTAAACGCCAGAAGATTCCCCATGGTGTCAATTTCTATCCGGTCGCAAAAAGGTGCGACCTTTTCTTGAATAAAAGCACGAACACTGCTTTCTTCGCCGGAAACACCATGCAGCGCTGTTAATTCTGAAAGGTACATGAAAGCACCTCCAAATCTAATTTTAAAAGCATTGCACTAAGTAAGGTCCCTACAGCCTTAACGTCATCAAAATGCAACGTTTCCACCGTGGTATGCATATACCTGAGCGGAATGGACAAAAGAAGTACAGGAATCCCCTCAGCGGCTACCTGAACCGCCCATGCATCAGTGCCTGTATCGCCTCCGTCAGCATCATAACAGACCGCAATTTTTTCCTCTTCTGCAACAGTTTTGGCAAGTGCAGACAGGTAAGGGTGAATGTTAGGGCCGAAGCTGATGACAGCGCCGCTACCTAGCTTAAAAATACTTTCCTCACCGCCGTCCGGCGTATCGCCGTGGCAAACATCCACACAAAAAGCACAATCCGGCGCTAAGCGTTCACTTGCCATAATAGCGCCTCGAAGCCCTACCTCCTCCTGCACCGCCGCAAGGATATATAGCGTAAAGGGTAGTTCTCTGCCTTTTAGTGCTTCTAAACAAATCAAAAGGGAAATTAGCCCTGCGCGGTCATCAAAGCTTTTGCCTGACAAAATGTTTGCAGACAGCTTCTTAACACTTTCTGCAAAGCAAATCGCATCTCCGACTTTAACCTTTTGTTTTGCTGCTTCACCGGAAAGACCGATATCAATCACCATATCGCTGATTTTTATCGCTTCATCCTGACCGCCTGTTTGCAAGTGAGGCGGTTTTGCACCAATAATACCAAATAATGGTTCTGCGCCGCAAACCGTCACCTCAGCACCGGGCAAAATTGCACTGTCAACCCCGCCTACGGGAACGAAAGACAAAAATCCGTCATCATCTATGCCGGACACCATCAAACCAATTCCGTCAATATGCGCCTCCAACATCACCTTGGGTGCATCGGGATTTTTGGCAGGAATCACGCCCACTACATTACCCATGGCATCCGCTTCAACAGTATCACAATAAGGCTGTAAAAGCTTTTTTACAGCTTCATGAATAGAAAATTCATCACCGGAAATACCGCCTTTTGCCGCCAGTTCCATCAGCTTCTTTTTCATAAGCGGTTAACCAACTCCTTAAATAAATTACCACGCTCTTCAAAATTACGGAATAAATCAAAGCTTGTGCTGGCATTGGAAAGCAATACAACATCGCCGGCATTTGCCTGACATTTTGCGGTTTTAACAGCATCCTCATAATTATCTTCATAGAAAACCGGCACATTGGGCGCTGCTTTTTTTGCCACTTCGCCAATGATGTTTGCCGTCATACCAACCAATACCAAAGCTTTTACATGTTCAGAAATTGCAGGTCCCAAATCGTCATAAGGAATGCCCTTATCCTTGCCGCCGGCAATCAAAACCACCGGCTCAGAAAATACCTTTAAGGTATTAATGGTGCGGTTGGGAGAAGAATCAATCGAGCTGTTATAATAACGAACTCCGTCTATCTCACGGACAAATTCAATTCTGTGGGCAACACCGCCAAAATTTTTAGCACAATCTATAATATGTTCTTTTTTGACAGCTCCATACACCGCGCCGATGGCTGCCATATAATTTTCAACGTTGTGCATGCCGGGAATTTTAATATCGCAAATATCTAAAACCGGCTCATTATGAACCTTTATCATGGTTCCGTCAAGCCAGATGTCAGCCTTTTGTTTTCTGGAAAAGGTCAGCACCTTGCCTTTAGCCTTTCCAACGCAGTCTACTGTTACCGGATTATCCAAGTTTAAAATGACCAAGCCATCATGATTTTGATGAGAGAAAATATTCATTTTCGCATCAATATATTCCTGATAATCCGTGTGATAATCCAGATGATTCGGTGTAATATTTGTGATGATAGCCGTCTGAGGGCTTTGCTTCATGGTCATAAGCTGAAAGCTGGAAAGCTCTAAAACCACGCGGTCTTCTGCTTGAATGTTATCAATTTCAGGCAAAAGCGGTGCACCAATATTACCCCCTACATGGGTCTTAAACCCCGCCATAGACATAAGCTTATAGGTAAGGGTTGTGGTGGTGGTTTTGCCGTCACTACCCGTAATGGCTGTGATAGGAGCGGGACAAAGCTCCATAAAAACTTCCATCTCGGTGGTGATGCGGGCACCCTCTTTTTCAGCCTGCAAAAGTTCCGGAACATCAGGGCGAAGACCGGGGGTTTTAAAAATAATATCCCCTGAAAGAGAAGATAAATAGCCTTCTCCCAAACACAAACGCACGCCCAACGCCTCAAGCTGCACCGCAGTTTCGCCTAAAGCTTCATAGCTTTTTTTGTCACAAGCCGTAACGTTAGCACCGTTTTTCACCAAATAATGAATTAAGGGCAAATGGCTGATGCCAATGCCCACAACACAAATATTCGAATCTTTTAGCCCGGCTTTAAAAGCCTTTAGTTTTTCGTTCAATATCCGTCCCTCGTTTCCATTGTCTAAGTCGCCTGTCGTGGAAAAATTCCGCCATCATTATATAATAATTTATGCCCAAAGTCAAGGAAAATATGCCCTTTACAGCCTGTTGTAAAGGGTTTTTAATGCGTGCAAAAGCTGTGCTTCAACCGCACGCATATCCCGAAAGGCAAAATCAAACTCATGCTTTGCTCTCTTTCTAACGATGACACCATTAGAGGTTTCTTGTTTATCATCTACACTATATATGGCTGCAGTTTCTTGAAAAGTCCAAAAGAAATCTCTACCTATTTTATAATGACAGAATACTTAAATTATATCACAACTCCATTCTCTTGTCTACAAAGATTCCGTCAATATATGACAGTTTGTTGTCAGATTTTATGTATAAAAATTCGTGATATACTTGCTTTTTAAGGAAAAATACAGTACAATAAAAACGGCAAATATAGGAAGATAAGAAGGGTTTAAAATGGCAAAAAAGGCAAATAAAGACGAACAAAAAACAAATGTCATGCGGCTACTGGATCAGGCAAAAATTCCATATCAGACTTTTTGCTACGCTGACACAGATGCCCTCAGCGGTACAGAGGTTGCCGCTGTGTTAGCGCAAAACCCCGACCAGGTTTTTAAAACGCTGGTCACAGTGGGAAAAACCGGCACGCATTATGTTTTTGTGATTCCCGTAAATCGGGAGCTAAATTTAAAAAAAGCTGCAAAAGCCGTTGGGGATAAGTCCGTTGACATGATTAAGTCAAAAGAACTTTTGCCGCTGACAGGGTACATTCATGGCGGTTGTTCGCCCATTGGGATGAAAAAGCCCTTTACAACCGTTTTGCACAGTTCAGCAAAAGATTTTGAAACCATTCTGTTCAGTGCAGGAAAAATCGGCTATCAAGTGCAGGTAGCACCGGAGGATTTACAGAAACTCGTTCCTTTCACATTCTCTGATGTAGCTGAATAAAGCAAAAGCGGGCAGCCTTTGGCTGCCCGCTTTCTCTTTTTTAAAAAAGGGGGATGAGGCTGTAATCACTACAGCCCGTGTATTTTGTGAGGTCACTATCAGTATACCCCGCCCCTGGGTTTTTATGCAATTATTCTGCAGCTACTTCTTCGGCAGGTTCCTGCTCTGTGACTTGCGCCGACTGGGGAATCACTTCTTCAAAGCCGCTCTTGTCAAATTTGGTTTTCATAACTTTGTTGTCACTGCTCATGTAGAAAATATAGCCCTCTCGCACATTAAAGCCAACACAGTCATCTACCAGAGTTTCTTCGCCTTCGGCTGTCTTTTTGTAGAGTGTCGCAGTTGCGGAGTCTACTGAATCAAAACCAACATAGTAAACAGCTTCATCAACCACGCCAAAGACAGTTGCCAAACGATTGAAAACAACAGAATCGATATAGGTTCCGTCAAGGGCAACTTTTTCTATGCTAAGCTTTGGAATACGGGTTTCCGGATCAGGTGTAGCATCCTGATAATATAAAACATCATTGACAATTTCAAAATTGTAAACCGGACCGCTGACAATCTTTTTATGATCCCTACCGTTTAAATCCATGCTGTAAACAGCTGTTTCAGTTCTGTCCAAATAATAAATGCGGTCTTTATAAACAAGATACTGCAAAATATCTGTATCGGATACACGTTCAGGCTTTTCCTTGCCCACCTTTAAGCGATACAGCCTCGTGCGATATAACTCTGCATTTGAACCCGACTGCGCAATCTGCTCCTGCATTTCGGGGGTTAAATCATCACGCAGTTCCTGCGCTATGTAATAAATCTCATCGCCCACCACGGTCACATATGCAAATTGGCTGTTTGCATCTTCATAAAGGTGCTGCGCATCAGACCCATCCTTTTTCACACGACTGATACTCTGCTGTGTAAAAGGGTCCAGATAGTATACCCAATCTCCTACTACATTTAAGAAGAAACCGGAAGCGTCACCCAAACGTGTTTTTTCGCCGGTTGACTTGGATTCCTTAAAAATGCTGTAATCTGTGTCAATATAATATAAATTTTCTTCATCGGAGGTCATCAGACCGGAATGTAACAGATTGGCGGTGGAATTACCCCGAACCTTTTCTGATACTTCGCCAACCTTTTTGCTGTCTGCCTGTCTGTAATAGCTATAAGCTTTTACAAAATCGCCGTTCTTCTGTGCGCTGTTACCCATCAAAATGAAAACACCGTCAACAGCTAAGGACACTAAAAATCCCAAAACAACAAGACCTGCGACAGCAAACAAGCTCAGGCCGGCATATTTCTTAACCTTCTTGTTTCGTTCTGCTGCCTTTTGCTCTGCCAGCATTTTTTGCATTTCTTCTTCCTTCTGCTTCTCCTCTTCACGCTGGGCAAATACCTTGTTAATCGCATCCTGGGAAGAATAGTTTTCAAAAACTTCTTTTTGATCACGGCCGCAACGAACGCACTCTGCCGCCTCTGCCACATTGGGTCGTCCGCAAACACAAACCCAATATGTGCCCCGGTCCTGAGCGTAGCACGCAGCATCTGCCCCTGCAACAGAAATCAAACGCAAACGTTCTTCGTAATCAGGCTCTGTCACCGCAATTTCTGTCTGCGCTTCTGATTTTTTGTACGGGTCACCCTCTGCAAAAGTAACCTCTAAAAACTCCACCGTAACATGCTTGGCTTCAGCATAATCTTTTAACGATACAGCCTTTTTCTCTGCAAAAAAGCTCTTGGGCTGTGCCTCTAAATCAGAAAGCTCTACTTTAATATCTCCCAGCTCGCTGCCATAGGCATCAAATGCGTGCACCATAAAGGTCACACTGGTAACCACCTGAGTGCTCAGGTTAAACAGCTTAAAAAGCGCATATGCTTCTCCGGTTTTAGAGTTGGTTTTCACAATAACGCCCTGATTTTCAATCGGACATGAAAAATCAATTAACATAACTGCCTCCTTTAAAAAATGCATAAGTTGCATCACAATTCTTTTTTATTCTATCATAGTTTTGGAAAAAATACAACTTTTTTTGTGGTAAAACTATTGACAATTTATCTTTTGCAAGATATAATAATATGGTATATGAAAAGTGGTATGCAATTAGGAGGTGGAGCACTTGCTCAGAACATATCAGCCCAATAAAAGAAAACGGAAAAAAGATCATGGTTTCAGAAACAGAATGAGTTCTCGTTCCGGCAGAAAGGTATTAGCTAGAAGAAGACTTAAAGGCAGAAAGGTACTGTCTGCATAGTTATGAAAACCAGTCGCTGAGAGCATCTTGCTTTTAGCGACTTTATTTCATAATTGCCCGGTACTCCGGTATAATAAAATGAAGCAGACCATCAGTTTAAACAGAAACGAGTTATTTCTGCAGGTATACAAAAAAGGAAAACGGTCATACCACAAGAATTTTACACTGTATTATTTGCCCAACGGCATGCCCTGTAATCGTTTAGGAATTAAAGCTGGTAAAAAGCTTGCTGGTGCCGTGCGGCGTAACCGTGTCAGGAGGCTCGTCAAAGAAAGCTACCGCTTGTTGGAGCTAGAAATAAAAACAGGATACGATTTGGTTTTTGCTGCAAAGGATGGATGCCTGTTGGCAGATTCTTTGGAAGAAACCACGGGGGCAATGCGTCATCTTTTTAAGTATGCACGCCTTTTTGTTGTATCCTCTGATTCTGTAAAATCAAAAGATGTAAAAACGGAGTCAAGCAAATGAAAAAGCTATTGATTGGTTTAATCCGTGCCTATCAGCGATATATTTCTCCGCTGAAAAAGCCAAGTTGTCGGTTTTACCCCACCTGTTCCCATTATGCCATTGAAGCAATTTCTCAAAAAGGGGCTCTGCGCGGCACGCTACTGGCCATTCGTCGATTTTGTAAATGTCACCCGTTTCACCCGGGTGGATATGATCCCGTTAAATAGTATTGTCGTTACAAAGGAGGCAAAAGATTGGGTATCTTTGATATCATCAATATCCCATTGGGATACTTGTTCCGATATATTTATATATTCCTGCAAAACTATGGCTGGACCTTGGTTGTCTTTACACTGATCACCAAGGCTATTTTGATACCGTTAACTGTGAAGCAGCAAAAATCCACCAGCAAAATGCAGGCTCTTCAACCGAGACTGCAGGAGATTCAGAAAAAATATCAGTATGATAAAGAAAAGCTGAATCAGGAAACTATGAAGCTGTATCAGGAATCCGGCGTAAACCCCATGGGTGGCTGTCTGCCGCTTTTAATTCAGTTTCCGTTGCTGATTGCCTTATACAACATCATTCGCAGTCCCTTAAGTTATGTTATTCAGTTGGGCAAGCATGGTCTTCCCTCTATCAAAGATGTACATGCTTTTCTTACCTCTTTAGGTTCAACTGTGGATGTTACCAATCAAATTGGTATGGCATCTGAAATGAATCGCCTTTCAACTGATTTGGCTGCAAAATTTCCTGATGCCAATTTCTTAAATATTGATTTTACATTTTTCGGGCTGAATTTGTCCGAAACACCGAGTTTATCGGCTCCTACACTGCTATTGATTATTCCGGTGCTTGCCGGTTTATCTACATTCTTGGTTTCCTGGCTGACGAACAAGATGAACGGTCAGCCCAAACCTACCAGCGGTGATAGTCCTGCAAATTCAATGCAAATGATGACTTACATCTTCCCGGTTATGACATTCTTCTTCTCTGTTTCGTTACCTGCCGGATTAGGCTTTTACTGGATTTTATCAAACCTCTTCCAGTTAGTGCAGCAAGTTATCATGAAATACTGTTTTCCGGTAAACGCACCGGATAAGCCCGTGAAAAAACATTTTAGAGAACGCGAGGCTGAAAAGGCTGAAAGGAGAAAAAAATGAGCAAAACTGTAAAAAAATCTGCCAAAACCGTACAAGAAGCAATCCGGCTTGCTTTAGCAGAATTAAAAGTATCTGAAAGCGAAGCAAAGATTGATATTTTAGAAGAAGGTTCTAAAGGTCTTTTTGGACTGGGTGCAAAAGACGCTGTCGTTCAGGTCACCTCAAATATTTCCCCCGAAAACCGCGCTAAGACCTTTTTAGAGGATGTTTTCCTCGGCATGGGAATGCGTGTTGATATTGACATTACTTTCGAAGGCAAGCTGATGAAAATAAATCTGTCCGGTGAAAACATGGGCATCATCATCGGCAAGCACGGTGACACCTTAGATGCTCTGGAGCATTTAACTAGCTTAACTGTAAACCGTGGTGACGGTGATTATGTTAAGGTCGTGTTAGACACTGAAAATTACCGTGAAAAACGCCGTCAGACCTTGGTTCGCCTGGCTGAAAACCTTTCTAATTCCGTTGTGAACCACAAAAAGAAAGTAACCCTTGAACCCATGAGCGCCGGCGAACGCAGAATCATCCACTCTACCCTGCAATCTAATGACCAGGTTGATACCTACAGCATCGGTGAAGAACCCTACCGCAGAGTGGTTATTGCCCTGAAAAAAGCAAAATAAAGAAATCAGATAACACCCCGTGAGGGTTTAAAAGCTGTAAAATCCAGAGGGTTTTTACAGCTTTTTTTGCAGAACGAAAGAAAGGCGGTGCCGTATGATAAACCCACTTGCAGACAGAATCAGACCACAGTCGCTGGAAGACTGTGTTGGTCAACGTCACCTGCTTTCAGAAGATAAAATTCTCTATCGTTTAATCACATCGAAAACCATTCCCAACATGATTTTCTACGGTCCCTCCGGTACCGGCAAAACCACGGTTGCAAACATTGCCGCCAGGCTTTCCGGCAAAACACTTTATAAATTAAACGCCACAAACGCCTCTGTCTCTGATATCAAAGCAATTACCGCAGAGCTTGGCGGATTACAGGGTCAAGGCGGCGTTCTTTTATACTTAGATGAGATTCAAAATTTCAATAAAAAGCAGCAGCAATCTCTTTTAGAGTTTATTGAAAACGGCTCTATCACATTGATTGCCAGCACCACCGAAAATCCCTATTTTTATATCTACAATGCCATCTTATCCCGATGCACGGTTTTTGAATTTAAACCCGTTGACGGGACGGAGATCTCCATGGCACTAAAGCGCGCTGTCAGCATTTTAGAGCAGGAAATGGATGCTGCTATTACGATTGAAGAAGAAGCACTATACCATGTATCTGAAACCGCTGCCGGTGATGTGCGAAAGGCGCTTAATTCTTTAGAGCTTTGTGTGCAGGCAGCACCTATATCTTCCGATGGAAGCTTAACTGTCACGTTGCCCCTGGCTGAGCAATGTACCCAAAAAAAAGCCTTCCGACACGACAAGGACGGGGACAGTCACTACGATGTCATCAGTGCCTTTCAAAAATCCTTGCGCGGTAGCGACCCGGATGCTGCCATTCATTATCTTGCCCGCCTGCTCTCTGCCGGTGATATATTAATCGCCTGCCGCAGACTGATGGTAACCGCCGCAGAAGACATTGGTCTTGCCTATCCTCAGGCTGTTTCCATTGTAAAGTCCTGCGTGGACTCGGCCTTGCAGCTCGGCATGCCGGAAGCCAGAATTCCCTTGGCTGAAGCTACTATTTTACTTGCAACGGCACCCAAAAGTAATTCCGCCATTTGTGCAATTGATGCTGCCATGGCAGACATTGCAAGCATGGATACCGGCGACGTGCCTATGCACTTAAAAGACACCCACTATTCCGGCGCACAAAAAATGGGCCGGGGGCTCACCTATGAATACCCTCATAGCTACCCAAATAACTATGTTTCCCAGCAATATCTGCCAGATAAAATTAAAGATAAAGTCTATTATGTTGGCGGTCAAAATAAAAACGAGGAACTCATTCGCCAATATTGGGACAAAATAAAGAAAAGAGAAGATTCATGACAAACAGCTATCAGGGCTTTGCCCCGCTATATGATGCACTCACATTTGATGTTGACTATGAAAATA
>JAFWAT010000055.1 GCA_017507525.1 Clostridia bacterium
TAATATAATAATGACAATAACTAATAATAAAATAGTTATAATTGCATACATCTTTTTCAACTCATTGCTCCTTTCAATTCTTTTTTTGTTTAATTTTATACTTAGTTGAAAAGAATTTAAAGGCAAAGTTGGTGTGTTATTTTTTCTGCCATCTATAGATTGTTTTGTTATCTCCGCTAAATGTATCAGCTTCGTTTTGTAAGACCTTATTGATCGTTGGTTTAGAATAGTGTTTGAATTTTTCAACGAAATCAGGAATTTCTGTATGTACTTGACCGCAATTAAGACATTGTAAACGTCTTAATCTAAGTGTATAGACATTGCCGGCAGAATCCTTAATTTTTCGTTTGCGATTGTCCCTGACTTTCACAGAGGAATTGCAAGAGGGACAAATAGGTGTGTCGAGATTGCAGACTACATAGCCCCTTTTTTATCTTTTAGTATGGAATAGTTTGTTGTTGTAATCATTTATGATTACCTCCTTCTTTTATAAAATTCATATATATTTTACTATAAAATACCAAAATAGACAAGATACAGAGGATAGCTAATTAATAAATACAATAATTTAATACTATTCGTAAAAAAATAGCTGCATAGCTTCAATGCTACACAGCGAATCAAATTTTACTTAATATGCTCATTAAAAGATAACTACAGAATTATATTTTAATCAACATATTAAATTTGTTGTTAGTGGCTCTTTCGTAACTTACTTCACCTTGATTATTTCGGTTCACCGAAACGCTGGAAGTGTACAATTTCACGTTCGCGCAAGTAAGCAATGACGCGGTTTACATCCGGGTCATTGGATAAACGGAGAATATTATCGTAAGTGACTCTGGCTTTTTGTTCTGCTGCTAAATCTTCAACAAGATCTGCGATGGGGTCACCCTTAACCTGAAAGCTCATGGAAGTAAATGCCTGACCGGCAGCTGAGGTAGGCCAAACGCCTTTGGCGTGGTCTACATAGTAAAGAGCCAGGGGGCTGTTTTCAATTTCAGATGTAGTGGCGTTCTTGGTCAACTGGTGAACCAAGGTACCCACCATCTCAAGGTGAGCCATTTCTTCGGTACCGATGTCAGTCAGTAAAGCTTTGGCAACGTCATCGTCAAAAGAGTACCGCTGGGAAAGATAACGCATGGAAGCACCCATTTCACCATCCGGTCCACCGTACTGGCTTATGATATAGTTCGCAAGCTTCGGGTTTGGTCGCTTGATGTTAATTGGAAACTGTAATTTTTTTTCATATTGCCACATAGATTTAACCTGCCTCCTTTAATTTTCCCAGGGCCATGGTCCGCAGACCCAAGTCCATTCAGTAGTAGAATCAACTTCTGCCGGTGTTAGGGGGCCGAAGTTTTCTCTGTAATACTTTCGCAGTTCTTTAAGCTGTGGCGTAACTTTATGATACGCATGCAGTGCTTTCTGATCGTTTGGATGGGTGTCTAAAAACAAGATGAGGTCATACTGTGCAAATGCCAGTGCCTGAATCTGCTTGAGCACGCGTTCTCTGTTTCTGTCATTTCCTGTCATAATCATCCTCCTAATAGACTTTGGGACCATACACCGAAATGGGTAAATCCAATTCGGGGAAAATGGTCCCGCGTTCTAGTCCTTCCTCCGGTGAATATGTTTCACCGAATTTTTGCACAGGAACGAAAGCATAGCCGACACGTTCCATTGCTTGATATAAATCATCCATTGCATTTCATCCTTTCTTAAAATTGTGTGGAGATTCTGCTACATTCTATGTATAAAAGTGAAATAATGTGAAAAAAAGGCGAAAAAAAGGTTGTAACATTGTGTTACAACCTTTATGCAAACGCAATAGATTTACAGACGAACCTTTACAACAATTTTTGTAATTGGTCCGGGGGTTTTATAGTCACCCTTGGGACGGTACAGATCTTCGGGATAGAAGATGGCGTAAGAACCGGCATGAACCCATACATTATTAGAAATATATTTTTTTATAATTTAATTTATACCATAGAGGTGGGAATTAAATATGCAAGATATGCTGCAAAGGCAAGGAGCATAATGATGCCACCGATGCGGTTTAACTTTCTTTTTTTATTTAAAACAAGTACAAACAGTAAAATGGTAGAAAACACGCAAACGACAGTGTCAAAAATAAATGCGCTCTGATATACCACAGGTGTAATTAAGGCTGAGGTTCCGATAACAAATAAGATGTTAAAGATATTACTGCCGATGATGTTACCAATGGCGATATCTGCATTCTTACGAATCGCTGCAATGACACTGGTCACAAGCTCGGGCAGGCTGGTACCGAGAGCTACAATAGTCAGACCAATCAAACGCTCACTCATGCCGAAAGCACTGGCAATCTTTTTGGCTGCCTCTACAGAAATGTTACTACCTAGAATAATTAGGGCAATACCGACAATGATGCACAAAATCAGCTTAAAAACATTTTCTTTTTTATCATCTTCCGGTGCGGGTTCTTCCTGTACCTGACCGGTTTTAGAAATCCAGAAAAGGTATCCCATGTAACCCAGGAAGAGTACCCACAGGATAATACCGCCCCAAATGCCAATTACGCCGTCGTTTAAACCCAACAGTGCAAATATGATGATAACAGCAAAAGTGATGGGGATTTCGTACTTAACAGTGCATTTTTGTACGGCTAATGGGGTGATTACAGCAGAGATACCCAGAATCAGCAGAACATTTAAGATGTTGCTGCCTACAACGTTACCTACGGCAATGTCGGCGCTGCCTTTTAGCGCTGCAGAAATGCTGACAGCAGCTTCCGGTAGGCTGGTGCCCATTGCGACGATTGTCAGACCGATGACCAGCATGGGAACGCCCAGGCGCTTTGCAATTTTTGATGCACCATCAACAAAGATGTCTGCACCTTTGATGAGAAGCACAAAACCAATAATGAGCAGTACGATTTGTAATAAAATGTCCATTTTTATTCTCCTTAACATAAAAATAGACTCAAGGCTAAAAGCAGCCTTGAGTCTCATCATTTAAAGTACTACCGTGCAATAAATGCCGTGATGTCGATAATACTGCATAACTTGTGTTATGCCGATTACTCCCTCAAAGAGTGTCATTTGTCATTATTAGTATAAAACATAAAAACCGCTTTTGTCAATAGTTTATTTGAAAAACCCTAAAATTATTCCAACAATGGCTGATGCTGCAAGATAGGCAATGGGATGCAGCTTAATTTTTTTAATTCTCATTAAAATGAAAACCACAAGGAAGATAGAGATGGAGGGAATATCAAGCATCGCCCAAAGGCTGCCTGCATATGGCAGGTGTACCAATGTGGTTTGTGCAACGGAGAAGCCGGCAGCACCGATGAGCCCTGCTACTGCAGGTCGCAGACCGTAAAAAGCTGCGTTTACATAGTGGTTATCACGGAAGGATTTTAGTAGCTGTGCCACAATTAGCATAACAATTACAGACGGCGTAATCAAACCAATGGTAGCAACCAGCGAGCCTAACATTCCGTTTGTGGTAAAGCCTGCATAGGTTGCCATGTTAACACCAATGGGCCCGGGTGTAGACTCAGAGACGGCAATCATATCGGCAAGCATGGATTCTGTGAACCAATCCGGGTGTTTTGCGGCAATATCCCGCAAAAAGGGGAGGGTTGCAAGGCCACCTCCTACAGCAAACAGACCGGTTTTAAAGAATTCATAAAAAAGCTGTAAGTAAATCATTTTGAAAACTTCCTCCCTTGTAAAAGAAGTCCGGCAAGGGCGGCAATGAGCACTAAAATAATGGGAGAAATATTAAAGAAGCATGTAATGACAAATACCACAACGGCAATCATTACCGTCGGGATATCACGAATGGCTTTTTTACCGAGTTTTATCACAGCGTCTAAAATCAGAGCACAAACGCAGGCACGGATGCCGATAAAAGCATTCTGCACAACGGGCAGGTCTGCAAAGTTCGTTAAAATTGCCGCAATAATGGTGATAATCACAAAGGAGGGAAAAACAACGCCTAGGGTGGCGACAATGCCGCCAATGGTACCTTTTTGCTTGTAACCGACTAAGGTAGCGGTGTTAACAGCAATCACACCGGGCGTGCACTGGGCAATGGCGTAATAATCCATCAGCGCTTCTTCTGTTTCCCATTTCTTTTTTTCAACCAGTTCCTTTTGGAACATGGGTAGCATGGCGTATCCACCACCAAAGGTGAAGGCGCCAATGCGGGCAAAGGCAATAAATAGTTCCCATAAAAGTTTCATGGTTTCATCTCCTAAAATTATCTGCTATTTATTGTACCATAGCTTTAAAAAAAAATAAATAGGAAATAAATTTTTTTTTGACAGCACGAAAGGGAGTATGCCTCTAAATAACATCTTGACAAAAAACTACACAAAGTTTATACTTAAATTAATAGGTTTATTTTGATGAATGGAGGAATGCTGTATGGCGCTTCATGTTGAATTATTGCAGTATACCGGTGAGCCGGAAAAAATTATTTCAGCTGCTGCAAAGCTTTGTTATTCAAGCTCCGGCGTTTCTGATGTTTTAGACGGATTGGATCAGGAAAAGGTAGAAAAATTTTTAAAAATGCTCATGGATTTAGGTCATGAAAGCCCCATTGAGCATGTGAGCTTTACCTTTGGGATTGAGGGTGTGAGCCGGAGCCTCTTAGCCCAGATTACCCGTCACAGAATTGCCAGCTATTCCGTTAAATCGCAGCGGTATGTTAAAGAAGGGCAGTTTGAATTTATCACGCCACCGGCAATTGAAGCAGACAAACGTGCCCACGCATTATATCTTACCTCCATGCAGGAGGCTCAGAAGACTTATAATGAGTTGGCAGATATTTTATCTGAAAAATATCTGGCTGAAAATTTGGCTGCCGGCATGGCTGAAAAGCAGGCTAAGAACCAAGCTGAAAAAAAAGCCATTGAAGATGCACGCTTTGTGCTTCCTAATGCCTGTGAAACCAAAATGATTGTAACGATGAATGCCCGGAGCCTTATGAACTTTTTCCATCATCGTTGTTGCAGCCGTGCTCAATGGGAAATTAGAGCACTTGCCGATGAAATGCTGCGGCTGGTTAAAGAGGTTGCACCGACCTTGTTTGCTTTAGCAGGTCCGTCCTGTGTGGCAGGTCCTTGCCCTGAAGGAAAAATGACCTGCGGAAGGGCAGTGGATATGCGAAAAAAATATAAGCAGGAGGCATAAGATGGGGAAGCTAATCGTCATTGAGGGTGTGGATGCCAGCGGCAAAGCAACCCAGACAGAACGGATATATAGCAGATTGAAAGAAGAAGGCTACAAGGTTCGGCAGATTTCTTTTCCGGATTATGACAGTGATTTTTCTGTTCCTGTTAAGCGGTATTTGGCAGGGGACTTGGGAAAAAACGCAGAGGACGTAAGCCCATATGCGGCTTCTACATTTTATGCCGTTGACCGTTATGCCAGCTTTAAGCGGGATTGGGGCGAATTTTATAAAGAAGGCGGCATCTTAATTGCCGACCGGTATGTAACCTCAAATCTGGTGCATCAGGCAGCTAAAATTAAAGGCGATAAAACCGGTTTTATGAACTGGCTGCATGACCTTGAATATGAAAAATTAGGGTTGCCGAAGCCGGATTTGGTGTTGTTTTTGGATATGCCGCCGGCGTGTGCCAGAAAGTTAATGGCAAACCGTGCCAACAAAATTACAGGAGAGGCGCAAAAAGATATTCACGAACGTGACCCCCATCATTTAGATAAAGCATATAATAACGCTATGGAGATTGCAGATCTTGCCGGATGGGAAAAAATTGCCTGTGCTACCAGCGAAAATATCCGTACAATTGATGAAATTTCAGCGGAAATATACAAAAAAGCGAAAATGACAATCGAGCATTCGTGAGAACGAGAGAGAAAAACGAAGAAAAAACGACTTTGTATAATTTATTTTAATTTTTCTAAAAAACCCCTTGACAAAAGGGGTTTCTTGTTTTATAATAATTGATGTTGTTTTTTGGAAATAATGTTTAAATGATACAGGAGGTAAAAGATTTATGAGTACATTTATGGCGAAAGCTCATGAACTGGACAGAAAATGGTATATCATAGATGCAGCCGGCAAACCGCTGGGCCGTGTAGCAGCCCAGGCAGCAGCTATCCTGCGTGGAAAGCATAAGCCTGAGTTCACACCTCATTGCGATTGTGGCGATCATGTGATTATCATTAACGCAGCTGAAGCTGTTTTAACCGGCAAAAAGCTGCAGCAGAAACACTATTACAGACACACAGGCTATGTTGGCGGTTTAAAGGCTGTTCGTTACGACAAGCTGATGAACGAGCGTCCCGATTTTGCTATGACAAAAGCAGTTAAGGGCATGCTGCCTCACAACACCTTAGGTGCAAAGGCTCTGACAAGACTCCGGGTATATGCCGGTGATACACACGAGCATGCAGCACAGAAACCTGAAGCCTGGGCTTTAGAGATTAAATAAGGAGGATTGTGAGAAATGGCAGAATTATTTTACGGTACCGGTAGAAGAAAAAAGTCTATCGCAAGAGTAAGACTGGTTCCCGGTAAAGGCGAGATTACAATTAATAACCGTTCTTTAGACGATTATTTTGGTCTTGAAACCTTAAAGGTTATCGTTAAGCAGCCTCTGGTTGCTACCAATACCGAAGGTAAGTATGACGTTATCGTTAACGTTGTTGGTGGTGGTTTCACCGGTCAGGCCGGCGCAATTCGTCACGGCGTTGCAAGAGCACTTTTAGAAGTTGACGCTGAAACCTATCGTTCTATCTTAAAGAAAGCCGGTTTCTTAACTCGTGACCCGAGAATGAAGGAAAGAAAGAAATACGGCTTAAAGGCTGCACGTCGTGCTCCTCAGTTCTCAAAACGTTAATTATTGTTTATTCAAAAAGCCTGCAGCGATTGTTGCGGGTTTTTTCTGTGTAATGTTAGATTAGAGGATGATATAATACAATCGTCTATGGATTGTAGGGAAGTGCCTGTGTGTTCTTTCAGGGAAAGACACACAGGCCGTTCCTTGTGAAGTGTGGTACATTGACAAAATGAGTCGTTATTTTAGTAAGGTAGATGTAAAATATTGTTAAAAGTTGAAATGTTTCATATAGGAGGAAAAATATGGCTTGTAAAGTTCATCCGTGGGAAGGGTATGCAAAACCTTTTAAAATTTTTGGAAACCTTTATTTTGTGGGAACAGTTCCCGCATCTACGCATTTAATCGACACCGGCGACGGACTTATTGTCATAGATCCCGGATATCCGCAAAGCCTTTATCTTGTAATTAACAATATTTGTGAGCTAGGCTTTAAAATTAAAGATATAAAGTATATAGTAATAACGCATGGTCATTATGACCATCTTGGTGCAGTGAGGGCATTAAAGGAACTTACAGGAGCAAAAACCTTTATAGGTAAAGAGGATGTGTCCTATGCAAACGGAACCGAGGATTTAACATGGGCAAAAGAACTTGGAACAGAATATTACGAAGCCTTTGAGCCTGACGTTTTGATTTCCCACAATGATGTAATAGAACTTGGTAACACGAAAATTCTTTGTAAGGATGCACCGGGGCATACGCCGGGAACAAAAGCCTTTTTCTTTGATGTGACTGACGGAGAAACAACTTTAAGGGCGGCAATGCACGGTGGTGTCGGTATGAATTCAATGAAACGGAGCTTCCTTGATAAATACGGTCTTTCTACGGAGATAAGAGAAAAGTTCGTTCCTGCGATTGAAAGTTTAATAGAGGAAAAAGTTGATATTTTGTTGGGTAATCATGTCGGAAATAACGATACTATTGGAAAAGGAAGTAAAATTACCGAAGATTTCAATCCGTTTATAGATGATACAGCGTGGAAAAAATTCCTTACAGACAAGATACAAGCGTATTATGAAATAGTAAATGGAGAGTTAAACAACATATAACTTCAAAATTTTATAATGCAATATAGGATTTGTAATGCTTGTTTAAAAGATGCTCTGGTATTTTAATCCTAACCTGGCAAATGCCTAACGGATAATTTCTTAAATAAATTCAAAAAATTATTGTTTTTTTTAATTAATTTTGTAACACATCATTGACAAAAGTACAGAATTATTATATCATTATATAGTATGTATCATTATAGAAGTACTGTAATTGATACAATATAAAAATATGCTATAATTGGTGTTAAGCAAATTTGATAAAAGGTTGTGTTGTGAATGGAAATTAAGCAGGCCGCAATGGTCGGAACGCTGGAATCCAGCGATATTCAAATTGGTCTTTCGCCTAATCCTGGCGGAGGTTTGGATATTCAACTGCAAAGTGTTGTTAAAGCTCAGTTTGGTGACGCTATTGTTGCTACTATAACTGAGGTTTTGGAATCCTTTGGCATTAAAGATGCGACTGTAAATGCTGTAGACAGGGGAGCGCTGGAATGGATTATTCGCGCCAGAATGCAGGCTGTTTGTTGCTATGCCACAGGAACCCAATTTGAATGGAAAGGGGAGGATAAGTAATGCAAACTGCTAAATTGAAGCGAACCTCTCTTTATGTCAGCGGCGCAAGTCCTATTAATATGATACAGGCTGCATTTTATAACGAAGATTGCCTGGTTTACGATTTGGAGGATTCTGTTCCTGCATCGGAAAAGGATGCTGCCCGGTTACTTGTATACAATACTGTTCGCTATCACAGACCAGCTAACAAGTATGTTATTATCCGTGTGAACGGCATTTATTCTGAGTACATAGACGAAGATTTGGAGGCAGCTGTTCGTGCCAATCCGGATGCTATTCGTATTCCTAAGGTGGAATATAAAGAAGAGGTTATCCGTATTTGTCAGCGTATTACTGAAATAGAAACTGCCGCCGGCATGGAAGTTGGCAAAATTGAGGTTTGGTGCAATATTGAATCATACCTGGGTTTAATTAATGCTTATGATATTGCGACGGCCGATCCACGCGTTGTTGCATTGGCATTAGGGGCAGAGGATTTTACTGCCAGCATGAAATCGCACCGTACAAAAGAGGGTCTTGAGATCTTTTACGCTCGTAATGCTTTGCTGACAGCTTGTCGCCATGCAGGTGTTGAAGCGATTGATGCGGTTTTCTCTGATATTAATGACGTAGAAGGTCTTAAGGAAGATACTGCTCTTACCCGTAACTTAGGTTTTGATGGTAAAACCTGTGTTCATCCAAGACAAATTGATGTGGTTAATTCTTTCTTTACTCCCAGCCAGAAAGAAATTAAATACGCTCTGCGTGTTCTGCAGGCTGTTGAAGAAGGAAAGCTGCAAAAAAAAGGCGCTGTCACTTTAGATGGCAGCATGATAGACAAACCTATGGAGCTGCGTGCCAGAACAACTTTAGCTCAGGCGGAAGCTGCCGGAATTAATGTAGGGGAGGAGTTACTATGATTAATGCAGTAGGACGTGAACTGCCGGAAAAAATCGGTAGTTATGTAGTAAAGCCTTATGCCGGACCAAGCCAGAAAATTGAGGCAGAGCAAACTGTATGTTCCCGCAGAAAACCCAGTAAACGTGCTGTGGCAGAAACAAAACTGATGCCGGATTTGAAGGCGGCAATTCAGGCTTGCGGACTTCGGGATGGAATGACTATTTCTTTCCATCACAGTTTCAGAGAAGGTGACCATATAGTCGGACAGGTGCTTTCGACTATTAAGGAGTTAGGGATTCGTGGGTTAAGATTTGCGCCCAGTGCGGTTGTAAATATTAAAAATCCCTCTATTGTAGATTTCGTTAAGGATGGCACGATTGATCGCATTCAGGCAAGCGGTATTCGTGGCGAGCTTGGCGATGCAGTGGTTGAAGGTCTGGAGCTTGCCGAGCCGGTTATACTTCGTCCGCACGGTGCCCGTCCTCACGCTATTGAAACCGGAGAGCTATCCATTGATGTGGCTTTCATTGGCGCATCTGCAGCGGATGACTTTGGAAACTGTACCGGACAGGTGGGCCCCAACGCTTGCGGCTCTTTGGGCTATTCATTCATTGATGCAACCTGTGCTGAGAAAGTAGTGGTAATTACTGACAATTTGGTTCCATACCCTTGCGTTCCCATCTCTATTTCACAGATGTATGTCGATTATGTGGTAAAGGTTGACCAGATTGGCGATTCTGCAAAGATTGGAGCAGGCGCTGCCCGTAGGACAAAAAATCCACGCGATCTTTTGATTGCACAGCGTGCAGCCGATGTTATGGCTGCCAGCCGACTGTTTAAGGACGGATATTCCTTCCAGACCGGCGCAGGTGCCATAAGCATTGCTTGTACGGATTTTTTGGCTGAACATACAGAGAAAGCGGGTATTCAAGCTAGCTATGCTCTTGGAGGAATGACCGCTAATATAGTTGAAATGCATAAAAAGGGTCTTGTGCGTACGCTTTTGTGTTCTCAGTCTTTTGACGCCGTAGCAGCCAGAGCTATCGTGGATAGTCCTAATATCATTGAAATTGACAATTCTATGTATGCTAATATGTTTAACAAGAGCTGTGCTCTTGACAAACTTAACTTCGGTGTTTTAGGCGCACTTGAAATTGATGTAGATTTTAATATCAATATCTTAACCGGTTCAAACGGTGAGATGATGTCTGGCATCGGCGGAGGTCCTGATGTTGCAGACGGTGCAGATATTTCTATCGTAACACTTCCTATTGTCCGTGGACGAATTCCATCAGTGGTAAACAAGGTGTTTACCTGCTGTACACCGGGTTCTTCTGTAGCGGTTGTGGTTACAGAAGCGGGCATAGCACTTAACCCAAAACACAAAAGTTACGAGATGTTAAAAGAAGATCTCCAAAAGGCTGGAATTAAAACGGTCTCTATTGAAGATTTGTTGGAAACAGCCTACTCGCTTACCGGCGTACCTAAGCCGATTGAAACAACTGATAAAATTACCTGTATCGTAGAATATCGTGACGGAACAGTAATTGATGTTATTCGCCAGATTAAGCGAGACTAACTAAGCGTAAAATTAAATTTTTTAAATAATAGGAGGAAAATATTATGAACACAATGCAAGAAACAAGAGCTTTTTTGGAATCTCTCGGCCAACCCGGTGGCGATCTGTACCAGCTTCCCGACTCAGAGAAGCGTTTTGACGATGGTTGTCAGTATCGTTTTGAGGTTCCCGGCATTCAGAGCCCCGGCGTTATGAAGGCGTTGCTCGAAGAAGTTGACAGACTTGGCTTCTACATCCACCGTGTAACACAGACCAAGGGTATCTGGACCCTTTCTGATAGCGAAATTACCGCTATGGTAGAGCTGGCTAAACAATATCAGGTAGAATTGGTTTTGGCTATTGGTCCCCGTGCTACTACTGATACAAGTGCTTCTGTTAAGAGCCCCGAGGGCGTACGTATGGGTTACCGTCTGCGTGGTCAGGATCAGGTAGTTAGAGCGATTGAAGACGTACGTCGTGCTGCTCGTTTGGGCGCACGTACTTTCCTCGTATATGATGAGGGATGTTTATGGGCATTAAATAAAGCTCGTGAAGCTGGCCTGCTTCCTGAGGATTGCAAATTTAAGATGTCTGCTCACTCTGGTCACGGTAATCCCTGTTCAGCTAAGCTGCTTCAGGATATCGGTGCTGATTCATTCAATATTGTTAGAGACTATCAGTTACAGCATTTGGCTGCTGTTCGTTCTGCTATCGATATTCCTATTGACTGTCATACCGAAAACCCCACTTCATCAGGTGGATTTATTCGTCATTATGAAGTTCCTGAAATGATTCGTGTTGCATCTCCCATCTATTTGAAAACCGGTGGTTCTGTAGCACAGACACACAGCTGGGATTCTACTGAGGCAGATGCTAAAAAGCGTGCAAAGCAGGTATTGCTGGTTAAGCGTGTAATTGATGCTTACTATCCTGAGGCAACCTACTCACCCAAGGGATCTTTAAACCATTAATTAAATAGTTGCAGTCCCACAAATCTGTCAATAGAAAGGGATACATATATGGAAATTAAAACAATAACAGCACCCTTCACTGATGAGGTACTCAGTCAGCTGAAGGTCGGAGACATTGTAAATGTATCCGGTATAATATATGCCGGTCGTGACGCAGTGCTGCCAAAGATCGTTGAGATGATTGACGAAGGCACACTCGAAGACCATGACATCAATTTGCAGGGCAGTGTGATTTTTCACACTGCCGTCAGCCCCGCAGGTGTAGGCCCCACCTCCAGCAACAAGCTGGAGATAGAGGGCACTATGCCCCAACTGACAAAAGCAGGTATTAGAATGCATTTAGGCAAAGGTGCATTGAAAAAAGAAACCATAGAAATGTTTAACCAATACAATGCTGTTTATGCGGTTATTGCTCCCGTTACAGCGTTGCTTAACAGCAAGGTTAAAGCTAAGCGCTGTGTTGCACATCCGGAGCTTGGTATGGAAGCGTTCTATGAACTGCAGGTGGAGGAGTTCCCCTGCATTATTGCGGCCGCACACGGTCAGAGTATGTTTTAAGGAGGGAAATTCGTATGTCTTTTGATTACAATGAAGTAGTTGCAAAGGTAGCGGATACTCTGGTTAGAGCAGGCTCTACCTTTAGCGAGGATAAAAAAGAAGCCTATCGCCGCGCTATTGCGTCTGAGGAGTTACCCCGTGCGAAATGGAATCTTGAAACAATTCTGGAAAATGCAGAGGTTGCTCAGTGCAATCGCAGCCCCTTATGTGACGATACAGGTATACCCCATGTATTTATTGAGGTAGGTCCTAACCGTGCTGTAACAGGTAGCCTTATGTCTGCTATACAGGAGGGTGTGCGTGAAGGCTTGCGCACCCTGCCCGGTCGTCCCATGGCTATTATGGGTGACGATAAGGCAAGAATTGATATGAGTGGTGGCATTAGCCCCGATAGTGATGCACTTGATACAGCGCCTTTTCTAATCAAGGAAGTTGAGGAAGATGTATTGCGTGTTCATGTGCTGATGCTTGGCGGCGGTCCCGCTATTCGTGGCATTACCCACCGTGTATTCCACAAGCATAGCATTGATGTTGTGCTTGATGAGATTGTTACCCGCACCAAAGAAGCTACTAAACTGCTGGGATGCACACCTTGCGCTGTTGCTGTTGGTGTAGGCCGTTCTCAGTATGAGGCTACTGCTCTTATGATGGAAGCAATGGTTTACGGTGATTTCGGCAAACAGAATTCTATGGAACAATACATTACGGATAAGGTTAACGAAACTGATGTAGGTCCGCTCGGTCTTAATGGTAAGACAACAGTTCTTGCAACATTTATGAAGGTAGGACCTCAGCGTGCAAGCGGTGTGCGCGTAGTGGCTATACGTCCCGGTTGCTGCTTTGAACCCCGTATTGCAAGCGTAGAGCTTTAATCTGTTATGAATATAAGGAGAATATAGTAATGAGCAATGAATTCAAACCCATGAAATTCGGTTGCGGTAGATATGTTCAGGCCCCCGGCGCTATTGAAATTGTCGGTAGGGAAGCCGCTATGCTGAAAAGCAAAAAGGCAGTGATTGTCGGTGGTAAGAGTGCGCTTGATTCTGTAGGTGCTAAAATGGAAGCCAGCCTCAAAGATGCAGGCGTAGAACCTTATTTCTACACCATGACGTCTGACTGTACCTATGAAACATTAGATTATCTTCAAAATACATTGATTCCTCAGCAAAAGGCAGATTTAGTAATTGGTTCCGGTGGCGGTAAGGTTATAGATATGGCCAAGGCTTCTGGTAAGTGCAGCGGTCTGCCGGTTATGAATGTGCCTACCTCTGTGGCAACATTCAACTGCTGGTCAGCTATGAGCGTTATGTACACGCCTGACCATAAGCCCATTGACCGAATCTGGCATTCAACTGAGATTGATGCGGTTGTTATTGATACTCAGGTTCTTGCGGATGCACCCGTTAAATTGTTTGCTTCAGGTATGGCGGATGCTTTTGCCAAGTATATTGAGACCGGCTTTATGGATGAGTCTTATACTGTGAACAATACATCTGCAGGGATGTATACATCTAAAGTTATGGCAGGTACTACTAATGAAATTATCTTAAACCGTGGCGAAAAAGCGTATCGCGACTGTATTGAACATAAGGTTACAGATGATTTTGATGCCTGTGTTTTTGCCAATGTAGCTACAACTGCTATTGCAGCGGCTGTAAACTATGGTAATCATTCTTTGATTCAAAGCGGCAATGGCAAGGGCGCTACCTTTGCTCATGCTCTTTACTACGCATGCAAGGCTAAGTATACTGAAGAAACAAGTGAATGGTTACATGGCGAAATCGTTGGTCTGGGTTGTCAGGCATCGATGTATGCTTATGAACGCGGCGAGTATGAAACAAAGAATTTTGCCCGCTTTATGAAGGCTATCGGACAGCCTATGTCCTTGAAAGAATTAGGCCTTGACACCAGTGATAAAGGTATCAAAGAGCTTGTTGATTGTATGATGGTTGTATGGGGCAAGCGTCCTGAGGCACATTGGCCCATCATTTATGATGCATTGCAGAAGATTAAAGGATAATTTACCTAAGCCAAGGGGATTTATTTCCCTTGGCTTATAGAGGAGATACGTGTATGAACTTAACCGATACTTTTATACATACACTTTTTACATTAAAATCAGGCCCCATTCCAGCCGAGGTAAAGGAAGAGGCACGCAAATGCCTTCTTGACGAGGTTGGAACTATGCTTGCAGGTGCCAAACTGATACAGGAACGTTTGACATCTTATCTTAATATGTTTTCCGGAGACGATGCAACAGCAGTGGGCTTGGGATGTAAAGCATCACTTCAGAATGCGGCATTGGTTAATGGAATAAGCGGTCACGCTTATGATTTTGATGACGGTCACCGTTTTTCAACCGTTCATCTTGGCTCTGCTGTAATTCCAGCTGTACTTGCCGTGGCAGAAAAAGAAAACTTAACTATGGACGATTGCTTGCGAGGCATTGTAATTGGTTATGAGGCTGCCATCCGCATGGGAAATTGTATTCAGCCGGGTCATCGCGGGAGAGGTTTTCATGCATCAGGCACAGTGGGAACTATTGGCGCTGCCATGGGTGTAGCTGCTTTGCTCAATTTTGACAGAGAGCAGTTTAAGTCTACCTTGGCGGCAGCTTGTACTTCTGCCGGCGGAATCCTTGAAATGCAGGTGGACAGCTCAACGCTGAAGCCTTACAATATTGGTCGTGCTACGCACGACGGTATTACTGCAGCTTTAGTTGTCAGAGCAGGCTTTCAGGGTCCTCTTGCACCGCTTGAAGGAGACTTTGGTTTCTTCAAAGCCGTAAGTGATACCTGTAAACCCGAAGTGCTTTCTTTGGAAAACAACAGTAATTATAATATTTGCGGATGCTATCATAAGCCTTTTGCTTCCTGCAGACATACACACGGATGTGTGTATGCAGCACTCAAAGCAGCAAACGACAATAATGTAAACTGGCGTGATATTGAAAGCATCAGTGTTGATATGTACGCTCAGGGCGTTAATGGTCATGACCATACTGATATTCCCAGCCCTGTAGCAGGAAAGATGTCTGCACCGTTTTGTATTGCGTTGGCGCTGATTACGGGTAAAATCGGAATCTCGTCTTATACTGAACAGGCACTTATGGATCCGGATATTCTGGCTCTGACAAAAAAAGTTTCAGTTCGGGCAGATGAAGAAATGACATCATGGGTACCCAAAAAGCGTGCTGCAAGGGTGACTATTACACTTAAAAACAAGGAAACATATACCTTCCAGGCAGATTACGCACTCGGCGAACCGGAGCTGCCTATGTCAATCGATGATTTCTGCTCCAAAACTACCGAGCTTGCTCTGTCTGCAGGTCGGACAGAAGACGAAATCAAAAAGATTATAGATATGATTCTGACATTTGACGGAAATGTTGCAGATCTTATGAAAATATTAGCATAAATTAAAGTTTTCTATATTGAAATAATTGAAATTTATGTATTATGAAAATCCAGAGGTGAAAATATGGATCAAACGCTTATTCGTAAACTTGTCAGCGCAGATGAAGAATATTTACGTGACGAATCTAAAAAAATTGGTCATGCAGAAACTATTTCTTTCCCTGAAACTCATGAACAGGTATGCCAGATTATGGCACAGTTGTATGAGACAGGAACTTCCGTTACCGTTCAGGGAAGCCGTACCGGTCTGGCTGCAGCAGCCGTACCGTTCGGAGGTCATGTGCTGAATATGTCCAGAATGGACAAAGTGCTCAGCATGCGTGCGGAGGATGATCGTTTTTACATCACCGTACAACCCGGCGTAATTCTACAGAAACTGAACAAGGCTATAGCTGCACGTTCTTTTGACACAAGCAGCTGGGATGAAGCGTCCCAGGAGGTATACCAATCGTTCTTAAAGGCCCCTGTGCAGATGTTTACGCCTGACCCGACCGAAAGCACAGCAGCTATTGGCGGCATGGTGGCGTGCAATGCTTCAGGTGCTCGCAGCTACCATTATGGTGCAACACGCAGACACATTCAGGCAGTTCGTGCAGTACTTGCAAATGGTCAAACCATTTCCTTGCGCAGAGGAGAAATTTTTGCAAAGGGATTGGAGCTCACCATTCCCACTGAGCAGGGTGATACTATTACTGTACAATTACCTTCTTATAAAATGCCCAACTGCAAAAATGCTTCCGGTTACTATTGCTGTGAAGATATGGATGCATTGGATTTGTTCATTGGCAGTGATGGTACGCTGGCGGTTTTAACGGAGATTGAGTTGTCCCTGCTGCCCGTTCCTGCGCTTACTTGGGGCGTTAGCTGCTTCTTCCAAAAAGAATCACAGGCGGCTTTTTACACAAAGCTTGCAAGACAAATTAAACAGGGTATTGTTGCTATTGAATATTTTGACCCCTGCGCCCTTGATATTTTGCGTAGACAAAAGGCAGAAAGCACTGCTTTTGCAGGGCTTCCTTTCTTGCCGGACTCTTTTGGCTGTGCTGTGTATACAGAACTTCACTGTGATACAGAGGAGCAAGCATATGAACTGTTGGAGGCGCTCAGCCAATATTGTGCTGCGGCCGGCGGCGACCCAGATATGACATGGGTGGCCTCTAGTGACAGTGACCGTGACATGTTACACTTCTTCCGCCATGCGGTTCCTGAAAGTGTTAATATGCAGGTAGAACGCACTAAGCATACATATCCGGAGATTACCAAGGTTGGCGGCGATTTAGCTGTGCCGGATGAATACTTTGAAGAACTGCTTGAACTGTATGACTCTACTTTGAAAGAAGAGGGCTTGCAGCATGCTGCATGGGGACATATCGGTGACAACCATATTCACGTCAATATTTTGCCAAGAGATATGGATGAATATAGTCGTGGTAAAGCACTGCTTGCTAAGTGGGCAGGTGAAGTTTCCCGTATGGGTGGCGCTGTTTCTGCAGAACACGGCGTAGGTAAACTGAAAGCACCATTTTTAGAGGTTATGTATGGAACGGAATATATTCGTGAAATGGCTGCTTTGAAAGCTGCATTTGACCCACGTTGGATGCTCGGACGAGGCAATCTGTTTGCACCGCAAGAGGAGGTAGAGTAATGAAAATAATTGTTTGTATGAAACAAGTACCTGCCGCTGCAACGGCTAGCATTGATCCTCTTACCAAAACTATCGTACGTACCGGTCGTAACGCAGTAACCAATCCTTTTGATTTATATGCATTGCAGACTGCATTAGATATTAAAAGTGGTGTTGGTGGCTCTGTTACTGCCATTACTATGGGCATACCGGCTGCACAAAAGGTGCTCCAAGATGCCATCAGCCGCGGTGCTGACGACGGCGCAATTCTTTCTGACCGTGCCTTTGCTGGTGCAGATACTTTGGCAACATCATACGCGCTTTCGCTCGGTATTAACAAGCTAGGCGGAGCAGACCTTATTGTTTGTGGAAAGATGGCAGTTGATGGTGATACCGCACAAATAGGTCCGGAGCTTGCTCAGCATTTGGGCATTTCACATGTTTCGGATGTAAGTGAAATTTTGGAGATGGCACCGGATCACTTAGTGGTGCGTCGTGTATGGGATGATGTAGAACAAGAGCTTTATTTGCCGTTGCCTGCCTTGATTACGGTAGCAAAGGGACAAAATTTGCCGCAGTTACCTACCATTCCCGGCATGCTACGTGGACGTGCCGCACAGATACCAACCTTTACTGCAGAAGATTTACAGGCAGATATTGCACGTTGTGGATTAAAAGGTTCACCCACGCAAGTGGTTCGCACATTTACACCACCTGTACGCGGCGAGGCCCAGACCATTGACGGCAATGAAGCACAACAAGCTGGACAGTTGGTTCAGATTATTAGGGAGGTACTTCATGGAGCGGATTAAAAAAGGCGCCCTTTGGGTTTTTTGTGAGGTTCAAGAAAACCAACTTCTACCGGTAGGCTTGCAGCTATTGGGTAGAGCTAAAACATTGGCAGAAGAAAGTAATCGCCCACTTTACGCTGTTGTCTTAGGAAAAATTTCCAAAGATAGTGTAAAACTTCTGCATGCCAGCGGCGCACACGAGGTTATATGCAGCGTTGGTTCAGCTTTTGATGAAAAACTGGAGCAACCATACGCAGATAGTTTAATTCGTTTGTCAGAGCAGTTCGAGCCGGATATTCTTTTGGTGGGAGCAACCCCCTTTGGTCGTGCTTTTGCCCCAAGGGTAGCGGCTGCGTTGGGAACCGGTTTGACGGCAGATTGCACCGAACTCAGCATTGATGCTGAAAGCGGCTTGCTGTTGCAAACGCGTCCTGCATTTGGTGGTAATATGATGGCTACCATTCGTACGGCTACCAGCCGTCCTCAGATGGCTACCGTTCGTCCGGGAGTGTTACCCCTTCCTGAACCTATGGAGGTTTCTGACCGTGAGCCTATAACAATTGAGGATGACGGACAGATTGGCTTGGTTAAGCTGTTGAAGGAAACCGCTATTAGCCGTGGTGCAGATATTAGCCAAAGTAAGATAATCGTTGCTGCCGGCCGTGGTATTGGTCAAAAGAAAAATTTGAAGCTGGTACAGGCATTGGCAGATAAGCTTGGCGGCCAAGTAGGCGCATCACGCCCCTTGGTAGATATGGGCTTTTGCCCTTACAGCAGTCAAATTGGCCAAACAGGATACAGCGTAGCTCCTGATTTGCTTATTTGCTGTGGTATTTCCGGTGCAGTACAGCATTTGGCCGGAATCGGCGGTGCCAAGACGGTTATTGCTATCAATACTGATCCAAAAGCTCCTATCTTTGCTGTAGCAGACTATAAAATAGTAGGCGATTGTGTCAGTGTTTTGGAGCATTTGCTTAAGGCATTGGACGAAAATTAAACTCATAACAAACGTATACATAAAAACATGAAAACAGGAGACGCTTCGTAAAGAAGTCGTCTCCTGTTCCTTACTTATACAAAATAATAATTGAGGCTGCAGTCAAATGAAATCATTTTGCTACAGCCTCTTAATATTTTACAAGTAATGATATTTTTTTCTTTTTATCATAATAAAGAAAGCAGACAATATAACTGCAAGCATTTCCGCAACCACAATGGAATACCAGATGCCGTTCATATCAAAGATTAGCGGCAATATGATAACCGCCGCAATTTGAAAGACCAAGGTTCTGAGAAAGGATATGAGGGCAGAGGTTAAACCATCATTTAGCGCCGTGAAAAATCCGGAGCTGTAAATTGCATAGCCCATAAATAAAAAAGCAAAGGCATAAATTCTGAATCCGTTAATGGTAAGCTCGCAAAGCGTAGCATCATAGCCCACAAAGACTATGGACATGGGTTTTGCTAAAACCAGGGCAAAAATGGTCATGCCAATGGAAAAGGCACCAACGATAACCAGACTTCTTTTTAACAGGTTTTTTAGTTCGCTGTGGTTTTGGGCGCCAAAGTGATAGCCCACAACCGGTGCGGTGCCAATGGAATAACCGAAGAAGGCAGCACAGAAAATAAAACCTACATACATTAAAACACCGTATGCAGCAACGCCATCTTCGCCGGCATATTTCATAAGCTGCATGTTGTATAAGATACTGACCACCGACATAGAGATGTTACTCATCAGCTCAGAAGAACCGTTGGTACAAGCTTTCAGCAAGGCTTTGCCGTCATAATGGGTTTTTGTCAGTCGTAAAAGACTATCATTAGGGCGGATAAAATATAAAAACGGAACGAAACCGCCAAGAAACTGGCTGAAAGCCGTTGCAACAGCAGCGCCTGTTAAGCCCCATCTAAAAACGGCAACAAACAATGCATCTAAAACCATGTTACATCCGCCGGCAATTACGGTCATAACAAGACCCAGATTCGGTTTTTCTGCCGTAACAAAAAAGCTTTGGAATGCCATTTGCAAAATGTAAAAGGGGAGTGTGGCTAAAATATACCGGGCATATAAGACGCAGTTGTCAAGCAGTGCGCCGTCAGCACCCAACAAAGCTGCAATGGGGCGGATAAAAACGATTCCGCCGGCACAAAGTACCGCACCTACAACAAAGGCAACGTAAATCAATAACGAAAACAGCCGATTGGCTTTTTTATAATCGCCTTCGCCCATGGTTTTGGAAACTAAAGCACTGCCTCCTGCGCCCAGCATAAAGCCGACGGTTGATAAAATCATAATTAAGGGCATAATAAGATTAACAGCTGCAAAAGGGATTTTGCCGGCAAAATTTGATACAAAAAAACCGTCAACAATGCCGTATATGGACGTGAAAATCATCATGGAGATAGAAGGCAGAGTAAACTGAAGTAATTTTTTGTAAGTAAAATGGTCAGAGAGTCTAATGTTCATGTGTTTCTCCTTATTATGTAGTTTGACAGACCACTTTATATTGTATTGTTAGTAAGTAAAAATGTCAATCTTTTTAACCAAAATGTAATGTTTAAAAGCAAAAAAATATTGCTTATAAAACGTATTGTAAAAAAAGAGCTGTGACTTGTTGTCACAGCCCGTAAAAGAGAATTAGGAGGTTTTCTTTTTAAAGGATTTGCAGTCGGTGCACTGCTGGTCAGTGGGGTTCATTTCATGTGTGCCCACGGTAATGGAATCCAGAGTACAGTA
>JAFWAT010000056.1 GCA_017507525.1 Clostridia bacterium
AAGGGGCTGCCCCGCATTGCCGGACACAGAGCCGGCACTCAGAATTTAAAAACCATTTCTGAATTTGCAGGCAATCTGGGCATTCCTTATATGACGGCGTATGCCTTCAGCACGGAAAACTGGAAGCGCTCCAAAGAAGAAGTGGATGCCTTAATGCAGCTGCTGCTCGACTATCTTCGAGATAAAGAACAGCTTGCAGGCAAGGAAGTTACCATTCGCGTCATTGGTGACCGCAGCCGGTTATCTGATGAAATTAATTACGAGATTGATGTGATTGAAGAATACACCCGTGATCGAAGGGGCATGACGCTGTATCTTGCCATCAATTACGGCGGTCGTCAGGAAATTGTGCATGCAGTTAACCGCTTGTGTCAAAAGGTCAGCGACGGAACTCTTGAGCCAGGCGCGGTGACAGAGGCATTGCTGTCTGGCGAGATTTATACGCCGGATGTACCGGAAGCAGATTTAATCATTCGCCCCAGCGGCGAGCTTAGACTGTCAAACTTTTTATTGTGGCAGTCTGCTTATAGTGAATTCTGGTTTTCGGATATTAACTGGCCTGATTTTACCACGAAGGATTTTACACAGGCAATTTTAGATTACCAGAATCGAAACAGGCGGTTTGGCGGGCGGTAATCGCCGAAACTAAAGAAGGATTTACGGAGACAGGTGGCAGCAATGTCGCCTGTTCGTTGTAGTAATGCATTGTTAGAAAGGGGCGACTTTTGTGTCGAAATTCAGAATGCGGTTAATCAGCGGTGTGGTTGGTGCTGCGGTGGTTCTGTTACTGATTTTTGCACCACCGGTTGTGTTTCACATTGCTGTAGCAATTGCTTGTTTGATTGCGCTTTTTGAGCTCTGCAGAACCTTTGAGCAAACAACAAAATGGCAATTAATGGTACTTGGCTATGCTTTTTCGCTGATTTTTCTTGTAACGCCCGTGCTTCCTGTCAGCGTGCCGAAGGAGCTTTTTATGTTTCTTTTGGTGGTTTATTTGATGCTTCTGGCGATTTGCTCTGTGCTCTTTCATGACACAATCAAATTTTCTGATGTATCCCGCATGCTGTTCTCTTTGGTGTACGGCGTCTTATTTTTAATGCATCTGTCTTACATACGCATGTTAGACCATGGCACGGCGCTTGTCATTTTAGTCTTTTTAGGGGCATGGATGCCGGATACTTTTGCTTTTTTTGCAGGGCGCTTTTTTGGAAAGCATAAGCTGATTCCGCAGGTGAGCCCTAAGAAAACCGTAGAGGGCTCTGTTGGTGCTGTGCTTGGTGCGGTGATCAGCTTTATGGTATATGGTCTTATCCTGCAATTTGGCTTTGGTTATTCTGTGAACTATCTGCTCTTATTGCCGTTATCCCTTACTTGCGGTGTTGTTTCTCAATTTGGTGATTTATCAGCATCGGTGATTAAACGGGAATGCGGCAAAAAGGATTTTGGCAATTTAATTCCCGGTCATGGCGGCATGTTAGACAGAATTGACAGTTTGGTTTTCATTGCGCCGCTGATTTACTACTTTTTATTGATATTTGAGGTAATTTGCAAATGATGAATTTGACAATTTTAGGCTCTACCGGCTCTATTGGTACCCAGGCACTGCAGGTTGTGGAAGCTTCTGATAACATTCGGGTGCGTGCCCTTGGTGCCGGCAGGAACATAAAGCTTTTAGAAGAACAGATTCGTGCGCATCATCCCCGTTATGCCTGCGTGGCAGATGAAGCATTGGCTAAAGAGCTGAAGCTTAAGGTTGCAGATACCGACACAGAGGTGCTTTCAGGTGCCGGTGGCATGGAGTTTTTAGCATCTGAACCCGGTAGTGACACTGTGCTTGCTGCCATTGTGGGCTTTGCAGGCCTTGTGCCTTCCCTTGCGGCTGCTAAAACCGGCAAACGCTTAGCTCTTGCCAATAAAGAAACACTCGTATCCGGCGGCGATTTGGTGCGCCGTGCGCTGGCTGAATCCGGCGGCGAGATGATTCCCGTAGACAGTGAGCACAGTGCTGTTTTTCAGTGCTTAGAGGCAATTCCCAAGGAGCAGCGCGAGGCTGAGGTTAAGCGGATTATTCTAACGGCATCCGGTGGTCCTTTTGCCGGTCGCAGCAGAGAAGAGCTTTTAGATATTACACCGGAGGCAGCGCTCAAGCACCCCAACTGGGATATGGGTGCTAAAATTACAATTGATTCTGCAACACTGATGAATAAAGGGCTGGAGGTTTTAGAAGCTGCACAGCTTTTTTGTGTTTCTGCTGATAAAATCGACGTTGTGGTACACCGCCAAAGCATTATCCATTCTATGGTAGAGCTGGTTGACGGGGCAGTGCTGGCACAGTTGGGCGTTCCTGATATGAAATTGCCCATTCAGTATGCGCTAACATACCCCAACCGTCTACCCATGACAGACAATACTTTGAATTTGGCAAAAGTCGGGACCTTAACTTTTGAAGAACCCGATACAGATACCTTTCGGTGCTTAGCACTGGCGTATGAGGCAGCGAAAGCAGGGCATACTATGCCTTGTGTGTTAAACGGTGCCAATGAAGCTGCAGTTTCTCTGTTTTTGCAGAAGAAAATCGGATTTTTAGAAATCGGCGAGATACTCCAGCGTGTGATGCAGGCACATCAAATTGTTCTGCACCCTGAGCTTTCTGATATTATTGAGGCTGACCGTTGGGCGAGAGAAGAAACCTTGCGCCTTGCTCAAAAGTCATGAGTCGGCCGGCTGAGGAGGAAACATGACAACAGTTTGGACCGTCACTGCGGCGGTGTTGATTTTTTGTGTATTAATTTTTGTTCATGAGTTGGGTCATTTTATTACGGCAAAGCTTTTAAAAATCCGTGTTCATGAGTTTGCCATTGGTATGGGACCGAAACTCTTCGGCAAGCAAAAAGGCGAAACCTTGTATTCTGTTCGCGCCTTTCCCATTGGTGGCTTTTGCGCTTTAGAGGGCGAAGACACCAGCTCAGCAGATGCCCGTGCTCTTTCCAACAAGCCGGCGTGGGTTAAGCTGATCGTTTTGGTTGCCGGCTCCTTTATGAACCTTCTTTTGGGGCTTTTGTTGCTTTTTTGCATTTTTGGCATGGCTAAACAGGTTGTGGTGCCTCAGGTGGCAACTGTCATCGCTGGCAGTGCAGCAGAAAAAAGCGGTGTTTTGCCCGGTGATGAAATCATCAGCTTAAATGGCAGGCGGATTCATATTGTCGGGGATTTGTACTGGGAAAAGGATAAACTGGAAGAACGTGAGACAGAACTGGTTGTGCGCCGCGATGGTGACAAGCTGACCCTTGCCATAACACCGGAGAAAACGCCGGAGGGCATTAGCTTGGGTGTTCAGCTTATGGCTAAGGAGAATGACTTTTTTCTCACAGTGAAAAGTGGCTTTTATACAACCGTATTCTACGGCCGTGTGATTATAGAAACGCTTGTAGACCTGCTTCGGGGCAACATTGGTGTTTCCAGCATGTCCGGCCCTATTGGCATTGTTTCGGAAATCGGCTCTGCTGTGCAGGAAACCGCGCAAAACGGCTGGGAAGGGTTTTTAAACCTTTTGCAGCTTGCGGTGCTTTTAACAATTAATTTAGGTGTGTTTAATTTACTGCCCATTCCGGCGCTGGATGGCGGGCGAATTTTCTTTGTGGTTATTGAGATGATTCGCAGAAAACCCATTCCTCCCGAAAAAGAGGGCATGGTGCATATGATTGGCTTTGCACTTTTGATTTTACTTTCACTGTTTATCGCCTATATGGATGTTCTGCGGCTGATATAGAAAGGATAAAACCATGGGAAAAATTCAGGTACTGGATAAGTCTGTTTCAAACAAAATAGCGGCGGGTGAAGTGGTTGAACGCCCTGCATCTGTGGTTAAGGAGCTTTTGGAAAACGCTTTGGATGCCGGCGCAACTCACATTACGGTGGAAATTAAAAACGGTGGCATTACCTATATTCGCGTGACCGATAACGGCATTGGCATGGCAAAGGAGGATGTCCCCGTGGCTCTTTTGCGCCATGCAACCAGTAAAATAGCGGATGAACGGGATTTAGATGCGATTTCGACCTTAGGCTTCCGCGGCGAGGCGCTTTCTTCTATTGCGGCGGTCAGTAAGTTTGAAATTTATACAAAAACCCAGGATGAAGAAACGGGCACCCACTTGATTTCAGAAGATGGAGAGATGATAGATTGCAGTGAAGCCGGTTGCCCTGCAGGCACAACGGTTATCGTTCGTGATTTATTTATGAATACCCCTGCCAGAATGAAATTTTTGAAAAAGAATTACACGGAGGCAGGCTATATTGCGGATATTGTAAACCGCCTGGCACTTGCACGCTCGGATGTGTCCTTCCGCTTGCTTTCTGACGGAAAGGAAAGCCTTTTCACCACCGGCGATTCAGACCTGCTTGCCGGTATTTATGCGGTTTACGGTAAGGATTTAAAAAATACCATGTGTCGGGCAGAATATACAGAGAGCGGCGTGTCTGTCAGCGGCTTTTGCGCAACAGCTCAGGGTGCAAGACCCAACAGAAGCATGCAGAGCTTTTTTGTTAACGGCAGATACATTAAAAGCCCATTGCTTGCCCGCGCGGTGGAAGAAGCTTATAAAAATGAACTCATGGGAGGCAAATTTCCCGCCTGTGTCCTGCTTATAACCCTGCCTCATTCTATGGTGGATATTAACGTGCATCCCACCAAGCTAGAAGCCAAGTTTGCCGATGAAAAAATGATATATCACTGCGTATACTGGGCGGCGAAAAATGCGCTATATCAAAAAACAGAGATTCCGGCAGTGACCCTTTCGGCAGAGGAAGAAGCACCGGCAATGCCAATGAAAAAGCAGGAAAACCCGATATTTACAGCGCCGCAAAGACCCGCAGCTAGGATGCAGGAGCCGGCAGCGGCTCGGCAAAAAGAGGAATCTTCTCCCTTTGTTTGGCGCGGGTTGTCACAAAAAGCTACCGAGCAGCACACCATTCGCTTTCCTCAAAAAGCGGAGCCGGATGTAGCGATTCAAAATGAAGAACCCAAGATGCCTGCACCACCTCTAGAAAAGGCGGTATCTGCGCCTGCGGAAAAATCGACAGAGATGCCGGTGCTGGAAGTGGAGCAACCGAAGCTTGCAGCAGAGGAAAAGACAGACCATTCCTACCGGATTTGCGGTCAGGTTTTTGATACATATATCATTGTGGAAAAAGATGGGCAGATGTTGCTAATTGATCAGCATGCGGCGCATGAACGCTTGCGTTATGAAGCGCTACTTGTGCAATATGAAGGGCATGCGGTAGAATCACAGATGCTGCTCCTTCCTGTGACTCTGCGCCTGACAGCCGTTGAAGAAAGCCAGTTTGCGGAGCATCAGGATGCACTAAACGAAATGGGGTTTGTAGCAGAGCCTTTTGGTGAAAAAACAGTGATTTTGCGTGGCGCACCGGAGGCACTGGAGGAAGAAGCACTTAAATCCTTGTTCTTAGAAGTGTTAGGGCATCTATCTGAAAAACGTAAAGATGCACAAAGTCAAAAGGCACAGCGTGCGCTTTATACCATTGCCTGCAAAAGTGCGGTAAAAGCAGGCAACAAGCTCACTGAGCAGGAAATGAGGGCACTGCTTGATGCGGTGTTTGATTTAGGGCCGAAGAATACCTGCCCCCATGGCAGACCCATTACGGTTGCTATGACCCGAGGCTTTATTGAAAAGCAGTTTAAACGAATTGTATAAAACAAACGGAGGAGCCTATGTCTCAGATTTTAGTTGTGGCAGGACCCACAGCCAGCGGCAAAACCTCTCTTGCGGTGCGCCTTGCCAAGGCGTATGGCGGAGAAGTTATCTCGGCAGATTCCATGCAGATTTATCAGCATATGAATATTGCCAGCGCCAAGCCAACTGAAGAAGAAAAACAAGGCATTCCGCATCATTTGCTGGATTTTATTTCCCCCTTTGAGCCTTTTTCTGTGGCAGATTATGTAAAGCTTGCAAGAGAAAAGATTCAGGAGATTTTGTCGCGGGGGAATTTGCCCATTGTGGCAGGGGGCACAGGGCTATATATTTCCTCTTTGGTGGATAACATTGAATTTGCTGAAGAGGTGCCGGACCCCATGGTGCGGAACCGACTTTTTGAAGAAGCGGAAAAAAACGGCATTGAACTTTTGTATGCAAGGCTACAAGCCATTGACCCGGAGGCAGCGGCAGCCATCCACCCCAACAATCAAAAGCGGGTGATTCGTGCCTTGGAGATTTATGAAACCACAGGACTGACTATGACGGAGCAAAATGCCCGGTCAAGGATGACACCGGCGCCTTTTTCTTCTTTTATGCTGGCGCTTTGCCCGCCCAGAGAACTGTTATATGAACGCATTAACCAGCGGGTGGATGCCATGGTGGACGAGGGGCTTTTTGAGGAAGCAAAAAGCCTGATGGAGATGGGGCTTACCAGAGATATGCAGTCCATGCAGGGCATTGGCTATAAAGAAGCCTTTGATTATTTGCAGGGGACTCTTAGCAAAGAAGATTGCATTGAAGAAATCAAACGGACAACCAGGCGGTATGCAAAACGGCAATTAACATGGTTTCGCCGGGATGCACGTTACCATTGGGTGAACCCGCAAGAGGAAACAAGTATGATGGCTGCGATGGAGGCATTTACATGGAAGAACCCCTGAAACTCTCAGGCTCTGTCACAGAGGTAATTTATTTTAATAAAGAAAACGGATACAGTATTTTTGAACTGTTAACAGAGGATAAGGACGTGATTACCTGCACCGGTACGCTCCCTTATGTGACACCGGGTGAAAGCCTGACGGTGATGGGTGGCTGGTATCATCATCCCAGCTACGGTAGGCAGCTTAAGCTCACCGGCTTTGTTCGTCCTCAGCCCGGGTGCGAAACAGAAATACTGAATTTTTTGGCGTCCGGAATTATTCCCGGCGTGCGCCTCGCAACGGCTGAAAAGCTGGTGGGGCGCTTTGGCGCTGACACCTTGCGAATCATTGAGGATGCGCCGGAGCGGCTGGCTGAAATTAAAGGGATTACGGCAAAGCGTGCCTTTGAAATCCGGAGCGCCTATTTAGAAACCAAGGATTTAGAACAGCTCATTATGTTTATGCAAAAGCATGGAATAGCCACCGGTTATGCCATGCGGCTGTATGAGCAGTTTGGCAGTCAGGCAGTAGGGAAACTGGAGAAAAACCCCTACCTTTTATGTGAAAAAATTTCCGGCATTGGGTTTAAAACTGCAGACGGTGTGGCAAGAAGCCTGGGGATTATGCCGGATGATGAAAACCGGCTTCGCGCCGGTGTGCGCCATACATTAACTTATAACGCTTTTTCCGGCGGACATACCTATTTACCCCGCCGGATTTTAGTTCATAGCGCAACAAGCCTTTTGGGCGCAGAGAACATTGCGGTGGAAAACGCTTTGGTCTCTCTCTTAGCGTCAGGCGCTCTCATCAGTGAATATATTGGAGATGATGAGGGCATTTTTCTGCCGGAGCTTTACTATGCAGAGCATAATTTGGGAGAAAAGCTTCTTGCCATGGCAAAACGGAATCAGGAAGTGGATTTTTCTCTGATTGCAAAGATAGAAGCCGACATTCAGGTTTTAGAAACAGAGCAGGGGATTCAGCTTGCGCCCTTGCAGAAAGAAGCAGTGATTACGGGGCTCACTTCCGGCTTTTCCATTATCACCGGGGGTCCGGGCACAGGCAAAACGACTATTATTCGATTTTTGATTGATGCTTTGTCCCGCAAGAAAAAGAAGATTGCTCTTTGTGCCCCAACGGGGCGTGCTGCTAAGCGCATGAGTGAGCTTTCGGGGCGGGAAGCCAAAACCATTCATCGCCTTTTGGAGGTGAGCTTCTCTGAAGACGACAGCCTGCTTCGTGCATTTGCTAAAAATGAAGCAGACCCCTTGGATGAAGATGTGATTATTGTAGATGAAGCATCCATGGCAGATGTGTTGCTGCTTGAAGCGCTAACGGCTGCCATAAAACCGAAGGGACAGCTGATTTTGGTTGGTGATTCTGACCAGCTGCCACCGGTGGGCGCCGGGGATGCCCTGCGGGATATTATCCAATCCGGCAAGGCGCCTGTTGTGCGGCTTGACACCGTTTTTCGTCAGGCAGAAGAAAGCATGATTGTGCAAAACGCCCATCGAATCAATCGAGGTGAATTGCCTGTTTATAATCAAAAGAATAAAGACTTTTTCTTTGTATCGGTTCAGGAGGCAGAGGACATTGCCAAAACGGTTACAGACCTTGTAAGCAGCCGCCTGGTAAAAGCCTATGGGCTTGACCCCATGCGCGACATTCAGGTGATTTCACCCATGAAGAAAACAGCGGCAGGGGTCTTGCATTTAAACCATCTTTTACAGGCGGCGCTGAATCCGCCGAAAAAAGGTGTGCGTGAAAGGGTTGGCACCATGCGGACGCTGCGGGAGGGCGATAAGGTCATGCAAATCAAGAATAACTATGACCTGCCTTGGGAAACCTTAGACGGCAAGCAGGAAGGCGTGGGCGTGTATAACGGCGATATTGGTATGGTAGAGATGATAGAACCGGAGGCCGTGACCGTTGTGTTTGACGGAGAACGCCGTGCCCGATATAAACCCATGATGCTGGAAGAATTGGAGCTTGCTTATGCTGTAACGGTTCATAAAAGTCAGGGCAGTGAATTTCCGGCGGTGGTGATGCCGGTGTTTCATGGGGTGCCCCAGCTCATGACCCGAAACCTTTTATACACAGCGGTGACCCGTGCGGTGCAACTGGTGGTTTTGGTAGGGCAGAAAAGTGCAGCTAGCACCATGATTGATAATGACTATGAAGAAAAACGGTATTCGGCTCTGCCTGTGTGGCTTGAGCGAGAGTAGGGAGAAAGAATGGATAACCAGATTACATATCCTTATATTGAAGCATTTTTAAATGAATTAGAGCCGCCGGAGGATGACTTTTTGCGGGCGCTTGAGGACGAAGCAAGACGGGATAACGTTCCGGCAGCCGTGCGCCCTACTGCAAGGCTTTTATATGTTTTGGCAAAGCTGAAGCAGCCGGAGCGGATTTTGGAGGTGGGCACAGCCATTGGCTATTCTGCCCTGACTCTTTATGCTGGCAGCGGGGAAAAAGCCAAAATTGTGACCATTGAAAAGGATGAGGAGCGTTTTTTGCTGGCGCGGAACAATTTTCGCAGCTTTGGTGCGCTAACTGACATCAAGCCCCTTTGCGGCGACGCAGAAGAGCTGATTGACACGCTGTCAGATACCTTTGACATGGTGTTTATTGATGCGGCAAAGGGTGCCAGCATGCGATATTTTGAAAAAATTCTGCCAAAGGTAAAACCCGGCGGCATGATTGTGACAGATAACGTATTATACGGCGGGCGGACAGCAGCACCGGGAGAACCTGCCCATAAGCACAGAACCGGCGTGCGCATTATGCGACAGTATCTGGATTTTCTGTGTACAGACCCCCGGTTTTACACAGCCGTTTTGCCGGTGGGAGACGGTGTGGCAATTACGCTTTTAAAAGATTAGACGGAGGCAAACTATGTACGTAATTTTGGGTATCGGAAACCCGGGCAAGCAATATGAAAATACAAAGCACAACATTGGTTTTATCAGCCTGGATTTTCTGTCGGCATCCTTAGGGGTAGAGATGAATAAAATTAAGCATAAGGCACTCATTGGCGAAGGAAAAATCGGCATGGAAAAGGTGCTACTCGTCAAGCCCCAGACCTTTGTGAATTTATCGGGGGAATCAGCAGGCGAAATTTTGAATTTTTATAAAATCCCGCCGGAGAATTTAATCGTCATTTATGACGATGTGAATTTAGATGCCGGCAGAATCCGGATTCGTCCCAAAGGCTCAGACGGCGGTCATAACGGGATAAAATCCATTTTGTATCATGTGAAAAGTGACCAGTTCCCCAGAATCCGTTTGGGCGTAGGTAAAAAACCGGCAGAATACGATTTGGCTGATTGGGTGCTTTCTAAGTTCACCGATGAGGAAATTAAAATTTTGTCAAAAGCGGTGGATTTAGTGCCTGACATGGTACGGGAAATCATTGAAAACGGCGCACAAAGCGCCATGAACCGATTTAACGGATTCGGTCAATAACTGAGAAATTGGTGATGGTTTTGTTTGAAAAACTTTTATCTCTAAAAAAAGAATGGAAAGAGCTCACAGCCGCTGTTTTAGGCGGCTTTTTTCCGCTTTCTGTTACAGGGCTTACTGAGCAAGCCAAGGCCCAGTTGACAGCGTCTGTTTGCGCCTCTTTGGGTGCCTGCGGCATGGTGGTGTGTGACAGCGACTACGCAGCACGGCAGTTTTGCGATGATGTCAGCTTTTTTTTGGGCAGAGAAGCAATTTATTATCCTTCAAAAGAAATTGAATATTATAAGGTCGATGCAAAAAGCACAGAGCTGGAAGGGCAACGTCTTACGGCTTTGGGGCGCTTAGCGGAAGAGGGAAGCAATGCATTTTTAGTGTTGGGAGTTGATGCGCTCCTGCAGTTTGCAGCTGACTTTTCTGCCTTCAAAAGTTCTATGATTACCATAGAGGACGGAGGCAGCTTTTCCAGCAAAGAGCTTTTGGAGAAGCTGGATGCCATGGGCTACATCCGGGAGGACATGGTTGAATCAAAGGGGCAGTATTCTGCCCGGGGCGGCATTGTGGATGTTTACCCCCCCAGTGCAGAAAATCCTTACCGAATTGAGTTTTTTGGAGATGATATTGACTCTATTCGAGAGTTTGACCCGATTTTGCAGACCTCTATCGAGCGGCTTGATTCTGTGCGGATTGAAGCTGCCAGAGAGCAGGTGCAATCCAGAGACACTCACCCTTGCGTGGCAGACTATATTCCTGAAAATGCGCCGGTGTTTTTTAATGAGCCGGAGCGCATCAGGGAGCGTGCCGAAGGATATTTATGGGATATTGGCGAAACGGTTTCCGCCCTTTTGGAAAAAGGTGTTATTGAAAAAGCAGAGGAGAGCTATATTCATGATTATGAAACCGTTCTTTCTATGCTGTTAAAGCATCCCTTCATCGGGCTGTTTACCTTGCCTCAATCTACAAAAGATTACCACCCCAAGCAGAAGGTTAACATCACTACCCATGGCGTTAATACCTATTCCGGGCGTCGGGATTTATTATATGCCGATATAAAGGAATGGCTCCGTGAGGGTTATGCCGTTGTTTTAGCGGCAGGCAGTAGCTTACAGGGAGAGGCGCTCCTTCGCGAATTTTCCGAGCAGAATTTTCCCGCCTTTTTATCTCGTGATGCAAACGATGCGGTGCAAGGTCAGATTATGATTTTAGAGGGCAGACTGAAAAAGGGATTTTCCTATCCTGCTTGCGGATTGTTGCTTTTGTCTGACAGTGAAATCTTTGGCAGAGAAGCCCGCCGTGCTCGTCGCAGAAAAGCGGCAAAGGGCAATAAGCTTAAAAGCTTTGATGATTTGGATATCGGCGATTATGTGGTACATTCCACCCACGGCATCGGTCAGTATGTGGGCATGGATACCCTGACGGTTGACGGGCATTATAAAGACTATTTAAAGATTCAGTACGCCGGTGAAGATTTTTTATATGTACCTTGTGACCAACTGGACCTTTTGCAGAAATACATTGGCAAAGAGGCGCGCGTGCGTCTTTCCAAAATGGGTGGTGCCGATTTTTCACGGCAAAAAGCCAGGGTCAAAAAATCCACCATGGAGCTTGCCCAAGGCTTGATTCAATTGTACGCTGCGCGGCAGGCATCCCGGGGGTATGCCTTTGCGCAGGACACTGCCTGGCAAAAGGATTTTGAAGACAGGTTTCCTTATGAAGAAACAGAGGATCAGTTATCTGCCATCTCTGAGGTTAAGGCTGATATGGAAAGTGACAGACCCATGGACCGCTTGCTTTGCGGTGACGTGGGCTACGGTAAAACAGAGGTGGCGCTTCGTGCTGCCTTTAAAGCCGTGCAGGATTCAAAGCAGGTGGCGTATCTTGCCCCTACAACGGTTCTTGCACTGCAGCACTTTAACACCTTTAAAAGCCGCATGAAGGACTTTCCCATTCGCATTGAGCTGATTTCAAGACTGGTCACTACCCGGGAGCAGACAGCCATTTTAAAACGGCTCAAAACCGGAGAAACGGATATTGTGATTGGGACTCACAGGCTTCTTGGTAAAGACATTGAATTTCGGGATTTGGGGCTTTTGGTCATTGATGAGGAGCAGCGTTTTGGCGTTCGCCATAAGGAACGGATTAAAGAAATGAAGAATAATGTAGATGTTCTGACCCTGTCTGCCACACCCATTCCCAGAACGCTGCATATGTCTATGGTGAACATTAAGGACATGAGCCTTTTGTCAGAGCCGCCTCAGGACCGGTATCCGGTCTCGACCTATGTTGTGGAGTATAATCCGGCGATTGTGTTAGATGCTGTGAAAAAAGAACTGTCCCGTGGGGGGCAGGTGTATTATCTTCATAACCAGACCCAATCCATTGCGGCTTGTGCCAGAAGGCTCTCAGAGGCGTTGCCTGATGCACGGATTCGATTTGCTCACGGACAAATGGACCCGGAGGAGCTTGAAGATGTCATGATGCTCATGCAGCAGGGCGAAATTGATATTTTAGTTTGCACCACCATCATTGAAACCGGTCTTGACATTCAAAATGTGAACACGATGATTATTGAAGATGCGGACCGCTTGGGGCTTTCTCAGTTGTATCAGCTGCGTGGCAGAGTTGGGCGGAGCAATCGCCGTGCCTATTGCTACCTGACCTATCGGCGGGATAAAGCCCTCAAAGAAGAAGCGGTTAAACGGCTTTCTGCCATTCGGGAGTTTACGGAGTTTGGCTCAGGCTTTAAAATTGCCATGCGAGATTTGGAAATCCGCGGTGCCGGCAATCTTTTAGGTGCCGAGCAGCATGGGCACATGGAAACCGTGGGTTATGATATGTATTGCCGGCTTTTGGAGGAATGTGTTAACGAACTGCAGGGGCTTCCGGCGGTGAAAGAGGACTGGGAACCCCAGCTTGAGTTTGAAGCTGACGCTTATTTGCCGGCAAGCTACATTCGCAGTCATCGGTTGCGTCTTGAATTTTACAAAAAGATTGGTGCGGTGGCAAATGAAGCAGACAGCCGCGATGTGGCAGATGAAATGATTGACCGGTTTGGCGACTATCCTGCCTGTGTGGAAAATCTGCTGCTTGCAGCCGAGAGTAAAGCTCTGGCAAAGGAAACGGGCATTTCTCAGATATCTGCCCGGGAGGGAAGCCTGCTGTTTTATTTTAAAGACAGCTTTGACCCATTAAAAATTGCGGCACTGATTGGAAAATATCAGGGTAGAATTTTATTATCAGCAGGGCAAAAACCCTATTTTTCATATCGCCTGCAGGAAGCGGAGAAAAAGTCAATGGCTTCTTGTATTAAAAGTTTGTTACAAGCCTATAAGGACTTGCACACCGAAGAAAAATAGTGTATAATAGGTTAGAGATATTTTGTCTTATATTGATAATCAAAAAATATACCCGCCGCACGATGGCAGGAGAAGGAGTGTTTTAATTGAAAACGATGAAGAAAATCATTGTGCTGGCTTGCGTTTGCTGTTTAATGCTCAGCTTTACAGGCTGTGGCAAGCTTCAAATTTCCAGAGAAATTGCAAAGGTTAACGGTCGTATCGTAACCAAAGCAGAATATATGTACTATCTGGAAACTGTAAAGCAGCAGATGCTGTCTGAATCCGGCACCACCGATTTAGAAGGTTTTTGGGATGCAGAAATTGACGGCGTAAAAGCAAGCGAAGCTGCAAAAAACAAAGCTTTAGAAGAAATGCTGCGTGTTGAAATGGCATGCATTAAGGCAGAAGAAAAGGGTCTTTCTGTTTCGGAGGAGAATGCCAAAGGCATCCGTGCAACGGTGAAAACCACTGACCGGAATCAAAAAGCACAGATTGATTCTATTTTAGATGCTACCGGTTTATCACAGAATCAGTTCATTGACCTGCTGATGAAAACCACATTGGCAAACCTTTATGTAAACGACTTAAACACTGCAGACCCTGACCTTTTGACTCCTACGGAGGCAGAAATTAAGGCAGCTTATGAGCAGGAATATGTGCATGTTAAGCATATCTTAATCTCTAACACTGATGAGGCAGCTGCTGCAGAAGGCGAAGAAGCAAAAGATGCAGAAACTGTGAAAGCTGAAAAGCTGAAAATTGCTGAAGAAGTTTTGGCAAAAGCAAAGAGTGGTGAAAACTTTGACAGCTTAGTAAAAGAATATGGTGAAGACCCGGGCATGACAGAGTCTCCTGAGGGTTACACCTTCACAAAGGGCACCATGGTTGCAGCCTTTGAAGCCACTTCTTATGAGCTTTTAGTCGGCGAAATTTCTGACCTGGTTGAAACTGACTTTGGTTGGCACATTATTAAGAAGCTGGCACTGCCTACCTCCGGTGAGGACTATGATGCAGCGGTAACAGCCATTAAGACCAAGCTGTCAACTGATAAGTCCAATGCAATTATTGATGGCTATAAGCCTGAAATGACCATCGAAATCCATCAGAATGTTGTTGATGGCATTAAGATTAAATAATCAGAAATGATATAAAAAAAGAACTGTTTTGCGAAGCAAAACAGTTCTTTTTTTGTTATATCTCAATGGGTCTGTATTCTGTTGATAATATCTCACAGAGCCCACGACCGTTGGTGGTCTCTGTAATTTTTTTCTGAAAAGCTTCCAATAGGCAGGAGCGGATGCAAACCGTAACGGAAACATCCTGACCGAAATCGGATTCCTCCGCTTTTAAGTTTTCTTGCTCTAAAAGATATTGCAGGCGTCCGTATTGCTCGTAACTGACAGTGATTTTTAACAGAGTGCAATCCGTCATAACAGAGATAATACCGGCATCTACACCGATTTTAGCACCTTTTGAATAGGCGCGAACCAACCCGCCGGCACCTAAGAGGGTTCCGCCAAAATAGCGGGTGACAACCACCGCAACATCCGTCAGTTCCTCCTGCTTTAAAACCTCCATCATGGGGAGGCCTGCCGTGCCGCCCGGCTCGCCGTCATCAGAAAAGCGAGCAATGTTATTGTCTCGAATCACATAGGCATAGGTGTTGTGGGTGGCATCAGAGAATTCCTTTCGCATTTCGGCAATAAAGGCAAGAGCCTGCGCCTCTGTGGTCACGGGGCGAACCGTTGCAATAAAACGGGATTTTTTTTCAACGTGTTCTGCCCGGGCAGGCTGTTTTATGGTTTTGTAGTCTTTTTCCATGGGGTTACTCCTCGTCGGTCAGATAGGGTTTAAAACGGTTATATTCCTTAGCATCGAGCAGCACTTCAATCAATGTGCCGTCAGGTTCATATTCTTCCTTTAAAATAGGATGATTTTCATGAAGCTCAGAGAGCAGTGCGCCTTTGGCAAAGGGGATTTTTAAGATAAATGCCTGCTTTTTGCCGGGAGCAACTTCTGCGATGGCATTAATTAATTCAGGCAGCCCCTGGCCTGTGCGTGCGCTAATGGAAACGGTTTTGGATGCACCTGGAAGCGACAGCGGCAGTTCCAAATCCTCGGGTTTTGCATCTGCCTTGTTAAAGGCAAGCACCACCGGCTTATCTCCCGCACCCAGCTCAGCTAAAATGCCGCTGACAACCTGAATATGCTGCAGGTATTCCGGATTTGAACCATCAGCAACGTGCACGATGACATCGGCAAGCGAAATCTCCTCTAAGGTGGATTTAAATGCCTCAATTAAGTGATGGGGCAGCTTGCGGATGAAACCGACGGTGTCAATCATTAGAATGTTGCGACCGTCTTCTAAGCTAAACCCGCGAATCGTGGGGTCCAGCGTTGCAAACAGCTTATCTTCAGCATATACCTCGGCACCGGTTAATATATTTAATAAAGTAGACTTTCCGGCGTTGGTGTAGCCGGCAAGTGCCACGGTAATGGCTTTATCGTTCTTTCGCCCGGCACGAAGCAACTCTCTGTGCTTGCGGACTTCTGAAAGTGCTTCTTGCAAATGGTGAATCCGGCGGCGGATGTGACGGCGGTCGGTTTCCAGCCTTGTTTCACCCGGTCCGCGGGTACCAATGCCGGCACCTAAACGTGAAAGCTGTGTGCCAATGCCGATGAGGCGGGGCAACATATAGCGAAGCTGTGCCAGCTCAACCTGAATTTTACCCTCCCTTGAGAGGGCGTGACGGGCAAAAATATCTAAAATCAGCATACTGCGGTCAATGACACGCAATCCTAAAATTTTCTCCAGATTTTTCAGCTGAATGGGGGAGAGCTCGCTGTCAAAAATAACTAGGGTTGCATCCAGCGTCTGACAGGCAGCCAGCAGCTCTTCCACCTTGCCTTCGCCAAGATATGTGGCGTTTTCCGGACTCGGGCGGTTTTGTATTAAGGTGCCTACGGTTTCTGCGCCGGCGGTTTCTGCCAGGCGGGCAAGCTCAGCGATAGATTCTTCGGTTGTATCTTTTAAGGGGTCGCCGCTGCCGGTATGGACACCGGCTAAAACGGCGCGCTCCTGTTCCTGTTTTGTTTCAAGTAAAGCCATAAAAGCTCCTTTCAGAGAAATTTATGATTGAATCACTTTTTGTAGGGCACAGCGTTTACGATGTGCCGTAATTGATATACAATGCGGTTCGTCAGAAACTGCCGAACCCTACGGTCCATCTCCCACAAGGGGGTTATATTAGGTCTAATGCGGCTTCTGCTGCGCTTTTACCGGCTAAGTAGCCGGTAGAAAAAGCAATTTGCAGATTATAGCCGCCGGTGTAGGCATCCAGGTCTAAAACCTCGCCGGCAAAGTAGAGCCCACTGATTTTCTTCGATGCCATGGTTTTGGGCACCAGTTCTTTGATGTTCACGCCGCCGGCGGTTACAATGGCCTCTGCAATGGGGCGGGGGCGTTTCACCGTTAGGGTCAGCTCTTTGAAAAGCTTAACCAATCGGGTGCGTTCTTCTTTTGTAATTTCGTTAACCTTTTTCCGCGGGCCAATAGCCGAAAGCCGGACAATGACGGGAATCAATTTTTTAGGAAGCAGCTTATCCAGACTGTTCACAAAATCCTTGTTTTTTTCCTCGGCAAAATCCCTGAGGATTCGACTGTCAAGCTGTTCGCACGAGAGTGCCGGCTTTAAATCAATGGTCATGGTATAGCGGTTATGCTCATAGTCACGCAGGTGCGCACTGGCAGAGAGCACCAAAGGACCGGAAAGACCAAAATGTGTAAACAACATTTCGCCGTTTTCTTGATACAAAACCTTTCCGTTTTGGTTACAGGCTGACAGTGCAACATTTTTTAAAGAAAGCCCCATAACCTCTTTCGGCCAGCTTTCAACGGTTTCTAAGGGGACGAGCGAGGGCTTTGGTGTTACAATGCTGTGCCCTGCAGCCGTTGCAAAACGATAGCCGTCGCCATCTGAGCCGGTTTGCGGATAGCTCATGCCACCGGTGGCAATGATGACGGCTTTGGCTGTAATTTTTTTACCACTTGCAAGCACGACGCCGCAAACGGCATCATCTTTTATAATGAGCTCTTTTACCTTGGAATTATACTGAACAGAGCGGCAATTTGAAACGTAATCAGACAGTGCCCGAAGGACGTCAGAGGATTTATCACTGACGGGGAACACTCTGCCGCCGCGTTCCACCTTGGTTTCGACGCCTTGTTGGCGCAACAGCTCCCGCAAATCTTCGTTATTAAAGGTAGAAAAAGCACTGTATAAAAACCGACCGTCACCGGGGATTTGACCCATAAAATCATTAATCGGTGCGGCGTTGGTTACGTTGCATCGACCTTTGCCGGTAATAAACAGCTTTTTACCGCATTTTTCATTTTTCTCTAAAAGGCAGGTATCAGCGCCGTACATAGCAGCGGTTCCTGCTGCCATTAATCCGGCTGCGCCGCCGCCGATGACCAGTACATCAAAATCCATGACAAATCACTCTTTTTACGATTTTTCTTCATTTCTTAGTATAACAGACCTGTGATTTTTTATCAATATTAAGCAATTTAAAGATAAATAAAGAAAATTAAAGAAAACAAAAGAATTTAATAAATAATTTAAAAAAACAGCGTTGCATAATATTTGCCAAAAAGTGAAATATTGAGTAATATATATCTTGTGTTAGCACTCAATGAAACAGAGTGCTAATAATTTGTTAATAATGAACTTTCATATAATTTAAGGAGGACAAATCATGAACATCAAACCTTTAGGCGACAGAGTCGTTATTAAAATGGTTGAAGCTGAAGAAACCACCAAAAGCGGTATTATTTTAACCGCAGCTGCACAGGAAAAGCCTCAGATGGCTGAAATTGTTGCAGTTGGTCCCGGTGGTGTGATTGACGGCAAAGAAGTTAAAATGGAGCTGAAGGTTGGCGATAAGGTTATCACCAGCAAGTATGCAGGCACAGAAATTAAGTTTGACGGCGTAGAGTACACCATCTTAAAGCAGAGCGATGTACTGGCTATTGTTGAGTAATTAAAGGAGGATATTGAAATGGCAAAGGAAATTAAATTTGGCGAAGACGCAAGAAAAGCATTAGAAGCCGGCGTTAATAAGCTGGCTGATACCGTTAAGGTTACATTGGGTCCTAAAGGCAGAAACGTAGTGCTTGACAAAAAATTTGGCGCTCCCTTAATCACCAATGATGGTGTGACCATCGCAAAAGAAGTGGAGCTTGAAGATCCCTTTGAAAACATGGGTGCTCAGCTTGTAAAAGAGGTTGCAACCAAAACAAATGATGTTGCCGGTGACGGTACTACCACCGCAACTGTTTTAGGTCAGGCTTTAATCCGTGAAGGCTTAAAGAACGTGGCAGCAGGTGCAAACCCCATGATTATCAGAAAGGGTATTGCTGGTGCAGTTGACGTTGCTGTTGATTACATTGTTAAATCCAGCGTTAAGGTTAACGGTAAAGATGATATTGCCCGTGTTGCTGCAATTTCTTCTGCTGATGAAAAGGTCGGCGAACTGATTGCTGAAGCTATGGATAAGGTTTCAAACGATGGTGTTATCACTGTTGAAGAATCCAAGACTGCTGAAACCTACTCTGAAGTGGTTGAGGGTATGCAGTTTGACAGAGGTTACATCTCTCCCTACATGGTAACTGATACCGAAAAGATGGAAGCTGTTTTAGACGATGCTTATATCTTAATCACCGATAAGAAAATCACCAACATTCAGGAAATTCTGCCGTGTTTAGAGCAGATTGTTCAGCAGGGCAAGAAGCTGGTTATTATTGCTGAAGATGTTGAAGGCGAAGCTTTGGCTACCTTACTGGTTAACAAGCTGCGTGGTACCTTTACCTGTATCGCCGTTAAAGCACCCGGCTTTGGTGACAGAAGAAAAGAAATGCTGAAAGACATTGCCATCTTAACCGGCGGTGAAGTTATCTCTGAAGAACTGGGTCTTGAACTGAAGGATACCACCATTGATCAGCTTGGTACTGCTCGTCAGATTAAGATTTCTAAGGAAAACACCATCATTGTTGACGGTGCAGGTAGTGTTGATGAAATTAAGGGCCGCATTGCTCAGATTAAGGCTCAGATTGAAGAAACCACCTCTGACTTTGACAGAGAAAAGCTGCAGGAACGTTTAGCTAAGCTCTCCGGCGGTGTGGCTGTTATCAAGGTTGGTGCTGCAACTGAAACCGAAATGAAGGAAAAGAAGCTGCGTATTGAAGATGCTCTGGCTGCTACCCGTGCCGCTGTTGAAGAAGGTATCGTAGCAGGTGGCGGTACTTCTTACATTAACGCAATTAAAGCTGTAGAGGCTTTAATTAACACTCTCTCCGGTGACGAAAAGACCGGTGCTGCTATCGTATTAAAAGCATTGGAAGAACCCGTTCGTCAGATTGTGTTCAATGCAGGCATGGAAGGCTCAGTTATCGTTGAAAAGTTAAAGGCAAGCGATGACAAGATTGGCTTTAATGCTCTTACCGGCGAATATGTTGATATGTTAAAAGCAGGTATCGTTGACCCGACAAAGGTTACACGTTCTGCTCTGCAGAATGCTTCCAGCATCGCATCTATGGTTCTGACCACTGAAAGCGTTGTTGCAAATAAGCCTGAGCCCGAACCGGCAATGCCCGCAGGCGGCGGAATGCCCGGCGGCATGGGATTCTAAGATAAAACCGATCTGTAAATTAAAGAACTGTAGCTAAAAGCTACAGTTCTTTTTTTGCAGAAAAAAACGGAACAAGCGAAACTTGTTCCGACGTGGAGCTGGTGATCGGACTTGAACCGACGATCTGCTGATTACGAAAAAGTTCACTTTCAACATATAATGCTCGTAATCAATTATTCGTACTGTTAGTCCTACTCTAACTCCATTTAAATAGCACTTATAGGTAGTGCTAC
>JAFWAT010000057.1 GCA_017507525.1 Clostridia bacterium
ATGAGCATCATGACCGCAGGCATGCATAACCCCGTCGTTTTTTGACTTAAAGGGTACGTCAGCCTCCTCCTGCATAGGCAGAGCATCCATATCCGCACGGATTAAAAGTGTTTTGTCAGACTGTGTATCAATTAAGCCGACAACGCCGGTTTTGGCAATATTTTTCTCATAGCAAATGCCCAGGGAATCCAAATAATTGCAGATATATGCTGCGGTTTCAAATTCGTGAAAATCCAGTTCGGGATGCTGATGAATATGCCGTCTTACACGCACAACATCTTCATAAATGTCTTCAACAATTTGTTTAATTTCTTCCATAATATGCCTCCTAGTAGATTCTCAAAACGCCGGAAACTTTGCCCACAATTCTGACTTCACGAACCAGAATCGGTGAAAGCGCATCGTTTTCAGGTTGCAGTCTAATATAACCGTTTTCCTGATAGAAGGTTTTAACCGTTGCAGAATCATCTAAAAGAGCCACCACAATATCACCGTTTCGTGCAGTTTCCTGCTGGGTTACTACAACATAATCCCCATGGAAAATACCGGCATTAATCATGCTGTCCCCCCGGACTTTTAACATAAATACATCCCGATTTTTCGCAAAAACCATGGGCAAGGGAAAGGTATCCGTCACATTCTGTTCAGCCAAAATCGGCGTGCCTGCTGCAACCTCCCCCACCACCGGAACGGATAAATATTCTGCGATGGGTTCTGCCATCCGTTCAGCATTAGTATCCACCAAGCGAAGGGCGCGGGTCTTAGAACCATCTTTTACCAAAAGACCCTTATCCTCAAGTTTTTTGATATAGGTATGCACCGTTGAGGGGGAATTCAGCCCCACCGCCGCACAGATTTCTCTGATGGATGGCGGATAGCCTTTTTTCTGCACCTGTGCATTGATAAAATCTAAAATTTCCTGTTCACGATTGACTCGCTTTGCCATATAAAAATTTCCTTTCTTGCAGGATTTTTTTATATTATATCACACATTTCTAAAAAAATCAAACATTTGTTCTGTTCTTTTTAAAAAAATTATGATGGATGCTTTTGCATCCATCATAATTTTACTCACCTATTATTTTTATTAATACTCTTTTTCTTCGTTTGCCGTCAAGCTCGTAGTAGAAAATTTCTTCCCATGGTCCAAAGTCCAGCTTGCCGTCTGTAATAGCGCAAACCACCTCACGGCCCATGACGGTTCTCTTTAAATGAGCATCGGCATTATCTTCATAGCCGTTATGCCAATATTGGTCATAGGGTTTTTCCGGCGCTAGCTTCTCAAGCCACACCTCATAGTCGTGATGCAAGCCGGATTCGTTATCATTAATAAACACGCTGGCGGTAATGTGCATGGCGTTCACAAGCACAAACCCTTCTTTAATACCGCTTTCATTAATTGCCGCCTGCACATCATCGGTAATCCGAATGATTTCACGGCGATTGGGTGATTGAAAAAAAAGCTCCTTACGGTAAGATTTCATCCGTGATATCCCCTTTCTGATATTCATTTCTATTCGTATTCTACCATAACCAAAAGGTGCCGTCAAGAAAGTAAACGCCTAGTCCATTTCAATACAGGTATTGTGAGAAAATAAATATAAGTAGCAATGCAAAACCTTTTGCCCATACAGTTGTTCTGCCGCTTGTCTGTAGCAGTCAAGCTGTATGCTGTAGTTTTTTAGAATTTCCTCAGGGCTGTCTCCCCGGTCGGTTTTATAGTCAATGATGCTGATGCCTTCTTCTTCAAACATAACGCAGTCAATCATTCCCTGGAGCATCACCTGCCCCGGTCTTCCCAGCAAGTTCTTCGCATCAGCACAAATCCCAAAGGTTACCTCTTTTTTTACCAATTGCGCCCGACGCAGTCTTACTCCCAACTCCGACTGCAAAAACAAAAAAATAGATTCTTTGGGTACTGCTTTTGCTTCTTCCTCGGTTAAAACGCCGTTTTTCTGCAATACAGCAATTTGATTGCAAATATCCTGCAGGGTGTCGCACGTATGAAAATTCAAATGCTCTAAAACCGTGTGCATAGCCGTGCCTGCCTCTGCTGCAGTGATATGACCGGTGTGGCGTTTTAAAAATTCCGGTCGGGGATACAAATATACACTATCCGGCTCCTGTTCCGCCATAGCACGCTTGACTTCCGTTACCGTGATTTTTGCCGGCAAATCCGTTTCTTCTTGATGAGCATATGCATAGTCAAGCATCGGCATTAGCGGCTCCGGCGTTAAGCCATCGCCGTCTGTTTTTTGCGCTTGCTGCATTTGAGGCATTAAAAGGTCTTCTGCCATAACCCATTCTAAAGCAAACCTTGCTGCATCCTCCACCGGCACCACGACTTCTGTTTCAGAAAGCTCACGTAAAAGTGCCCCGTCTGGGTGAGATAAAAGCGCCATAAAAAGCCAATCTAAATAAGATCTTGCCTCCAACGCAAAAAAGCCCGAAACCTGCTTCTCCCTTGCGCCCGGCGCACATTTTTTTATCTGCCCTGCCAGATTTTTTCCTGACCCAAGCATAATCAGTTTTTCTCTGGCACGGGTCATGGCGACATATAAAATACGCATTTCCTCAGACAGGGTCTCCTTATGCATAACCTGCTTAACAGCAGCACGTGCGGCGTTGTTATAAACAATGCCCAAATCTGTATCAATATATTGGGGACCGTAACCCAGCTCACTGTGTATCAAAACCTTTTCTGTAAGGTCGCGAACGTTAAAGCGGCGCCCCGTTCCTGCCAGAATCACCACAGGAAATTCAAGCCCCTTGCTTTTATGAATGCTCATAATGCGAACCACGTCCTGCTCTTCGCCGATGGAGCGTGCTGCATCATAATCACCGCCGATTGCCTGATATTCATCAATAAAGCGAATGAAGCTGTAAAGACCCTTTAAGCCGGTTTTAGAGAAAGCCGCCGCGCGGGTGTATAAAAGCCTTAAATTCAGCCGGCGCAAGGCACCCCCTGAAAGGGTCGCCTGCGCTTCATAAAAGCCGGTTTGCATGTATAAGTACCATACAAGCTCTGCCGTATCCATCTGCCGGCTTTTCAGCCGGTAATCTGATAGTGATGCTAAAAAGTCTGCCAGTCTTATGCCTAAACGATCTGTCTGCTCTGCCCGTTTTGTAAGAGCATCAAAAAAATCACTTTTTCTGTCAGCCAGGCGAATTTCCGCCAACTCATCCGGCGTCAGGCTGTAAAGCTGCGACCTGAGAACCGAAAGCAGCGGAATATCCTGATGCGGATTATCAATAATCTTAAGCAGTGACAGCATCACGGTAATCTCTTCGCTCTGCAAAAAAGACGAGCCAGCATCACTGTAACAGGGAATGCCAAAAGCAGACAAGGTATCTGCAAAGCATGCCGCTGTATTTTTCGTCGAGCGCATCAAAATGCAGATATCCCGGTAACGAATCTCTCGTACGCCATCTTTTCCCAGCACCTGATAGCCACTCTCGATTAATTTCTGTATCTTCTGCGCTGCTAAAATGGCCTCAGCTTCGACGGTCTCCAGCTCATCCTCGTCTTTTAACTGTTCTCCCGTTTCTATGAGGCAAAGCTCCGTTTCTGCAGGTAGAGGCTTCGCCATATCAGGATAACTTGCGCCGGGGTACAGCATTTCTTCTTCGTTATAATCAATTTCCCCTGCCTCTGTTGACATAATCCGTGAAAATACAAAATTAATCCCGTCTAAAATCTCCGCACGGCTTCTAAAGTTTTTTGACAAAATGATTTTTCTCTCGATGGCCTCGGCATCTTCAAGATACCGGTCTTTCTTTTCCCGAAATAATAAGGGATTGGTATTGCGGAAACGATAAATGCTTTGCTTCACGTCCCCTACCAAAAACAGCCCGCCCTCTTTTTTAATGGACTGAAAAATTGCCTCCTGCAGGGCGCTGGTATCCTGATATTCATCAATTAAAATTTCATCAAACTGCTCCCTGACAGATTGTGCCAGTTCTGTCGGCTGACCATTTTCATCGGTAAATAATCGGTAACAGCCATGCTCTAAATCGTTATAATTCAAAAGATTCTTTTCATTCTTTTTTTCATCAAAGCGTCTCATCAGGCGAAGCACTGTTTCAGAAAGGCATTGCATCAGGGGATACAGCTTTCTCAACAGCTCGCTTTGCTCCTCTGCCGGCAGGAAAAATAGTTCCTCGGTCAGTTTTTTTACATCTTTTCCTTTTACATCATCACGCATGGCACGAATCGCTTCTCTGTATCGCGGCACAGCCCCTTTGGGAACAGTTGGAATGGTTTTAAAGGCAATTTTGTCTAATTGCCGGTAAAAATCGCTGTAGGTTTCCGATCCTGCCAGCAATTGAAACATCCGTTGTTCCTGCCGCAAAAAAGGCACCAGCACTTCGCCGCCTTCGTCACGGTCTGCCATATGTATCATCGCATCATATTTTTTGATGACAGCCTCAGCCTTACCCTTACCGGCATCAAGCACAAGCACAGCAACCGGTGTTTCATCAAAGGGTTTTGCCTCCTCTGCTAAAAAGCTTTCTGCCGACTGTCTGAGCCAATTTACAGGATCAGGCAGACTCATGGCAAAATCATAAATATGGTTAATTAAACCGTAAAACGAGTCCGTATGCTTGATATTTAAATATGCCTCTGTCAGCTTTAAAAAGTTCTCAGCAAAAATGGGGTCTTCATACATTTCGTCAATCACTTCTTCTAAAGCAGCAAGACGAATCAATTCATTTTCCGTAGGGTCCGCAAGAGAAAAGCCCGGGTCTAAACCCAAAAGATTAAAATTGGACCGCAGAATTTTGTGACAAAAGGCATGTATGGTGGTAACAGAGGCTCTGGGCAAAAGGGCAAGCTGACGGCTTAGGAGTTCATTGGCAGGGTCCTGCTCCAGCTTCTCAGACAGCGCTGCGCCAATGCGCTGACGCATCTCTGCCGCTGCTGCATTGGTAAAGGTCACGACTAACAGCCGGTCTAAATCGACCGGCTGTTCTGCATCTGTGATTCTTTGTATAATGCGTTCAACCAAAACCGCTGTTTTACCGCTGCCGGCAGCCGCCGCAACCAAAAGGTCAGCATGCCGGGCAAAAATAGCCTCGCTTTGCGCCGATGTCCAGTTTCTTGCCATCTGCACCACTTCCTGCATGTAATATTTTCGAGTTCAGAAAAAAGCGTGTGGGGCGCAGTGTTTGCGTTGCACCGAAAACGGTTTGGCCAAAACCGCCGAACCCTACACAGTCAATGCTTCTTATTACATTATAGCACAGATGCAATTTGAATGCAATTTTTATTTCATCTGCCTGAACGGGGTTCAAAGGTTTTGCATTGCACGTTGCACTGCTGCACCGGGTCACAGCTTGTTACCTCAATACTTGATGCCTCGCAGGTCATATTGCCACCGTTATACATACAATTAGTCACCGTGCAGGACACGCCGGATAAAGGTGTATCTGTTTTTTTCGCCATAGTCATTCTCCTTTGCTTTCTGTAATGGTTTTTTCTCTTATGTAGTATAAACAATTATGGCTTTTTTATCCACAAAATAAGAAAGAGCAGCAAAATGAAAACATTTTACTGCTCCTGTTTTCGGTTTTGTTAGGGTACTTTTTTGCCGTGTGGTTCATAACCTAAAGCTACTGTGCCTCTTCAGGTAAGGTTACATAAACATAATCACAAATTGCTGCAAACGTCTTTTCGCCAATGCCTGCAACCTTCTTTAAATCTCGAACAACCTTAAAGGGCGTTTTCTCCCGAAAATCTATAATGCGCTGTGCCAGCGTCTCGCCTATGCCCGGCAGACTCTCCAGCGCTTCTTTTGTTGCAACATTTAAATCCAGCTTTTCGCCGCTGTAAGTCGAAACTACCTCCGGTGTAGTTGTCGCCTGTGGCAGATACACAGAAGCCGGTGCTGCTTTTTCCTCATTTCCCACATCGTGATATAACAGCAATAAACCGACAATTGTAATTAAAACAGCGCCGGTAATCACAAGTGCCCACGAAAGTCTGACCGAAAACTTTGCTTCTTTAAGTTTCTGTACCATATGCCCCCCGGTATCTGTTAAAGATTCACAAATTTTTGATAGCTTTTAAATGCCTGTTCCCAACCATCACTATCTTTCGGTTCATACGTTTCAATTGGAAAAGAGGTCTTAACAACTTTGCGCCCTGCCATCAGGTCAGGAATTTTACCCATAGCCATAAGCTGAATGATGGCGTTACCCGTGCTGGTTGCCTCAACCGGACCGGCAAGCACCTTTTTCCGGGTTGCACAAGCCACAAATTCGCACAGCATAGCATCCTTAATGCCGCCGCCCAACATGTGAACGGCTTCTAAGCTCGTGCCCTGCACCTTTTCTAAAGCATCTACAACCATGCGGCATTTGAGTGCCAAGCTTTCCATGGCACAACGGATAATTTCGCCCTCGGTTTGGGGTACCGGCTGACCGGTTTTTTCGCAAAACTCACGAATTCTGCGGGGCATGTTACCCGGCGGTGCAAAGCTTAAATCATCCGGGTCAATAAAGCTACGGTGTGCCTCTGCACTACGTGCAGCCTTTTCCAAATCATCAAAGGAAAATTCCTTGCCCTCCCGCTTCCACTGGCGACGGCACTCCTGCACAATCCAAAGTCCCATAATGTTTTTCAAGAAGCGGATTTTGCCGCAAACACCGCCCTCGTTGGTAAAGGCATAGCGGAAGGAGGTGTCTGTAATTTCCGGTTCGCTAAGTTCCGCCCCCATAAGCGCCCAGGTGCCACTGCTGATGTAAGCATAAGGATAATCCTCAGTTACAGGCACACTTGCAACAGCAGATGCCGTGTCGTGCGAACCGACAGCAACGATCGGAATCTTCGGACAGCCAAGTTCTTCACACAGCGCATCTGTCAGATGGCCGATAACCGTGCCGGGCTGAACCAATTCCCCAAACAGCTTGGTGGGAATCTGTAATTTTTCCAAAAGCTCTGTATCCCAGGTTCTCTCTTTGGCATTAAGTAGCTGAGAGGTA
>JAFWAT010000058.1 GCA_017507525.1 Clostridia bacterium
AGCAACTCCCCAACAGCAATCATGATTCCCTCTGAAAAGGACAAAAAAATGGAGCACCACCTTGGGAATTAAGGAAGTAAGCCGGGAAGAAAGAATAAGAGATAAATATATAATAATAAGTTGTTTATAATTCTCTATTCTATTAATTCCCTAATTCCCACGACACGCGTTTTTCTTTATTTTTTGTCGTTTTAGCCCCCTTTACGCGTTATAGCTGTGAATTGGGGAATTGGGGAACTTTACAAAAATCAGGAAAAACATGAATTTGTATGCCAATGCTCACGATGTGCTGCCAGCACCGCTGCTCCGTGAGGTGCAGAAGCACTGGCAAGGCACTCTTTATGTACCGCCTCCGCTATGCTCAAGCTCAAATGACCGGGTGTTGAACGCCATCCGTTCAGGACTTCCGGCAAAGGCGGTCGCAGAACAATGCGGTATATCCGTCCGCAGGGTCTATCAAATCGCTCAAATCATGGGTGATGAGAACCTATACGCCACAAAACGCCCACGTTTGCCCCGTGTTGCCGCTTCACCGGAAGTGGAGTAACGGCTTGCCTTGCCGGGAGATGCCGCCCAGAAAGGGCGTTTCTGGGCGCGCTGGCGGACTTTGAGCCGGAGGGGATGATTATGAGGCGGAAAGGATCGATATGTGCTTGCTGATCAAATGGTTCCCCCCTATGGGGATATTTGAGAGGGCGCGCGGAAGGACTTGGCATATCAAGCAGAGTTGGTTGCGGACCGATAAAATCATTTTATTTTATTTAGTGCAGTCCATAATTGAGTCCCTAGAGGCGTAGCTGTGTAAAATTTATTTTTCCATTGTATTTGCCAGTTATAGGTGGAAGACGCAGTTGTAAAAAAACTTTGTGATCCAGGACCTGTTTGTGTAATAAGTCCTCTGCTTTCTAGTTTACTAAGAGAGGGGATAAGATCGTTCAATGAACCGTTTAGTTTCGAAACCTGAATGGAAGAATCTGTGGTCAGTTTGGCTAGAATATTTAAGTCATCTATACTCAATTCACTAAAACGTTCAAGAATAGACATTTTTAACTGAATTGGATCATCGGATATCATATTGCCAACGAACAACTGCGCATGTAGATTGACTTTTTCAGGCTGCCATTCTTTTACAACTTTATCTAAAGTCACTTCTAGAAGTGTAACTCTTTCTTCAATTTTCGAAGAGTCATTTTTTATAGCATCTATTTCTTTACTATGCACAGATGTTATTGCATTTAAGCTATCTATAAAAAGTTTCAATCTTTTTTCATTTTTTGAAGACTCAAATTCACTCCAAGCAGTAGCTAAAGGAGAGAGTACAGGAATTGCAGACATCACCGTGCGTAATATAGCACCATATTCGCCTACTTGCATTTTATCATCATTCATAATTTTCTCCAATTTGGTTAGAAAAAATATAACCCAAATTTTAGAAAAATCAAATCAAGAAAGGAAACCTATGAATATTTCCAACATGAAAGTATCGGACATCCGTCCGTATGAAAAGAATCCACGCCTTAACGAAGGGGCGGTGGATGCCGTTGCCGCCAGTATCAAAGAGTTCGGGTGGCGTGCGCCGATTGTGGTCGACAAGGAGATGGTAATCATCTGTGGTCACACCCGGTTGCTCGCGGCAAAGAAACTCGGTCTTGATGTTGTTCCGGTCCATGTCGCCGACAACCTCACTCCGGAACAGGTGCAAGCCTACCGCATCGCCGACAATAAGAC